>CBIGQT010000069.1:0-9217 GCA_966191655.1 uncultured Ginsengibacter sp. | reverse complement strand
TATTATTGCATTTAAATTAGTGTATTAATGACAAGTATAAAGAATGTAAATGAATGTTATTAATTGAGAAATGAATTGGTATGAGTGATAAAATTTCTTATATTAACCCCATAGCAATAATATATTGTTATAATTATAAGACGATCTTTTGTCTTTGAACTATTATTTACATGGCTTTAAATTGTTTACTGTAAACAATAGCCGTCTTCATTAAAAAAAGAAACATGAATTTTTTGACCAGAATTTATTTAGGAAATACGCTACAGGACTGGCTGATAGCTTTTGGAATTATTATATTGTCATTTAGCCTCATAAAGATTCTGAAAGGCCCTATATTGAAAAAATTAAAGATATGGTCACAAAAAACAGCCATTACTTTTGATGATTTCGTGGTGCTGGCAATTGAGAAATCGCTGATACCTTTCTTATATTTTGCCGCAATTTTTGGCGCCCTCAGTTATCTTTCCTTTAATATACATACCACTCATGTAATACAGGTAGCAACATTATTTATTATTACGTTTTTTATTTTACGCGTGGTAACTTCTGCTATACAATATTCAATATTTACCTTCCTTAATAAACAGGAAAACAGCGATGTAAAGAAAAAGCAGGCTCGTGGTCTTATCATCATACTAAAAGGCGTGGTGTGGAGTCTTGGCCTGGTGTTTCTTATTGACAATCTTGGTTATAATGTAACCACAATTGTAACAGGGCTAGGCATTGGTGGTATCGCCATAGCGTTGGCAGCACAAACAGTATTAGGAGATTTCTTCAGCTACTTTGTAATTTTCTTCGACCGCCCTTTTGAGATCGGAGATTTTATCATTGTGGATGATAAGATTATCGGCGCCGTTGAATACATCGGTGTAAAGACTACGCGGATCCGAGCTATTTCGGGTGAGCAGATTGTTTGCTCTAATAAAGACCTGACGGATTCCAGGGTGCGTAATTTTAAAAAGATGATGAGGCGAAGGGTTGTCTTCAGCATTGGCGTTATTTATCAAACTTCTGCGGAGCAAATGAAAATGATACCGGGAATTATTAAGTCAATCATAGAAAATACGGAGAATGCGACCTTCGACCGGAGCCATTTTTCTGCCTTTGGCGATTTCAGTATGAATTTCGAAACGGTTTATTTTGTTGAAGGCCCCGATTATAATATGTATATGGATGTTCAGCAAAAAATTTACCTGGAAATATTGCAGGCGTTTGAGAAAGAAAGTATTGAATTTGCTTATCCTACGCAAACCTTATTTGCTGCAAATACTTTTGTGGAGCAACAGAAAAATAGTGACAATGGAGTGCGTAATAAGTTATTTGAAAAAATAAATGCATAATTTTTTCGGTACAATAACGCAATAAAAAATCAACTGATCTTTCTGTATTTCGTTCCTATATAATCTACAAAATCAGGTTCAATCCCCTGTTGCCGGATCAACGTTTGTATCTGCGCCCGGTGATGAATGGAATGATAATTTAATTGAAGCGCTATATCTTTTGGAGTTGCTGCCCAGAGTGAGCCATCAAAGCCAATAAAGGTTGTTTCTGTTGCAAGCGCTTCATCAGTTTTTGAATTAAGATAATTTATCCAAAGATGTAAACTTTTATTCCATTCCTCTTCAAGTTTATCAAAAGTATATACAGGTTTCCACCAGTCCATCTTTTCATACTCAGGAGTTTTTAAAATTCTTGCAAGCCATTTATATTGGCAATTAATAAGGTGGCTGAATAATTTTATGCTTTCCTCACGGTCAGGCATCAACGCTATTTTTTCCAAAAGTTTTTTATTGGTAGTACTGTTGTATTCAAACGTTTCTATTAAATACTTTTTCATTTCCATGTAACTATTTTTACCATTTAATATGCTCATCAATGAATTGAATTAAGCCATAAGCAAGCATTTGTTGTTCTTTAACTTTTGGATGACCGGGCGTGTTTTTATAAGGTGCGATATAGGTGAATATTTTATTGTCATGTAATTCATTAACTGCCTGCTCAACATACCCGGGCCATGATGAGCCCTGGTGTGTAATGTCCATATTGCCAAGCATACAAATAATTTGTGCTTTTGGATAGGTGGTTCTTATTGTTTGAACAAAATTTTTATAAGCGTTTATAATAAAATTGCTGTCCGGCGCTTTCGTTCCAAACCTGTTTTTAAATTGTTCATTTTCCGGCATGTTTACAATCCACGCATCGTTTTGTAATAAGTTAATTACGATAAGATCGGGCGTGTATTTAGAAAAATCCCATTTACTTGTCGAATCCGTAGGATCAAGCCTGTTATACATTTCAGGCATTATTAAAGGAAACCAGCTTACCATAATTCCAATACCACTTTTTGAAGTGCAATGATATTGTGCATCGAAATGCCTTGCAGTTATCGCTGCATAAGCATCATAATTATTTTCATAGTAACCGGTTGGTGAATCATCTGCCACGTCGTTGATTGCATAGCCACATGTAATAGAATTTCCAAAAAACTCAATTCTCCTTTGAGGAAGTTTGGATGGCTTTAGTAATTTATTTTTTCCATTAAATTCAAATCCATAAAAAAAAGTTTTCCCTTTATCCCATTCGGTGCGCTTAAATAATTGAATGGAATGTTTCCCGTACGGCAGACCGTTAGCTAAAGCTACTGTTTGTTTGGTGGTGCTAAATTGAATTTTATAAATACTGTCATTATCTACAATAACATTATAATAATTGGCTGTATCCTGGTCTTTAAATGTTCCCGAAATTCCGGTTCCATTAAAATTTATTTTTACGGAAGTACCCGGCCAGGTTAATTCTGCGGCATCATTTGTATATGGAATTCTTCCTTCATAAGAAATATGTTTATCAGAAAAAGGAATAATTTTGATTTGAGAAAAGCTATTAGAACAGATACAACAAAGAAGAGTAAGAAGGCAGGAGATTTTATGCATGTATATAAAATTGTTATTTGAATTTTTCTTAGTCCCTGCTTCTTCCCTGGTAAATTAAAATATATTGAACAAGCAACGCAATGGAAGCGAGTGCAGCAACTACATAAGTGAGCGCAGCCCACTTCAAAGCATCTTTGGCTTTTTCATGTTCCTGCGGGGAAGTTAAATGCGAGGCCTCGAGCCATTTCAATGCTCTTGCTGAAGCATCAAATTCTACGGGTAAAGTGATAACAGAAAACACAGTAGAAGCAGCGAATAAAATAATGCCAATTAACAGTACCGTTTGATTGCCGCCGCCAAAACTAAACAAACCAAGGCCTATTAAGATAACCCATTGTGCAAGATTGCTGCTGATTTGCACTACCGGCACAAGGGCGCTCCTGAGTTTGAGCATAGAATAAGCAGTGGCATGTTGTACCGCGTGTCCGCATTCGTGTGCCGCTACTGCTGCTGCTGAAATATTTCTTCCTTCATAAACATCAGGGCTCAGATTTACTGTTTTTTTTGTTGGATCGTAATGATCACTTAAAAAACCCGGAACTGATGTAACACTTACGTCGAAAATTCCATTATCGTGAAGCATTTTTTCCGCAATTTCTTTTCCGCTTAATCCGCTGCCAGTGGGTATTTTACTATAGGCAGCAAATTTACTTTTCAGCCTGAACTGAACAATCATTCCAAGAAACATAAATAAAAGTGAAATGATAATAATTCCTACAGGCATGGCTTGGTAATTTTCATTTCAAATTTACAAATTCTACTTTAGATGTAACAGAACATAAAAATTACACGACATTTAAAAGCATGTTCTTTATAAATAAAAAAGGGAGAAAATTCCCCCCTTAACGATCAAAATAAATTATTATTTATTATTTAAACTGGTGCATAATTTCTTTGGCAAGTCCTGTCATTTTTTTAATTCCATCTTCAGGTAAATTACCTTTTTTGAATTCAGCTAATATTTCAGGATGTTTATTTTCCATTTCTAATAAAAACTGTTCTTCAAAATCCTGGATATTTTTTACGGGAACACTGCTTATTAAACCGTTAGTACCTAAATAAATTATAGCTACCTGCTTTTCTACTGCATACGGCGTAAACTGAGGCTGCTTCAATATTTCCACGTTCCTGGCTCCTTTATCTAACACTGATTTTGTAGCCGCATCAAGGTCACCACCAAATTTAGAAAATGCTTCCATTTCGCGGTACAAAGCCTGGTCAAGCTTTAAAGTTCCGGCTACTTTTTTCATTGATTTAATCTGAGCATTACCTCCAACACGGCTAACAGAAATACCCACGTTGATTGCCGGACGGATACCGGCATTGAAGAGATTACCTTCCAGGAAAATCTGTCCATCAGTAATAGAAATTACGTTCGTAGGAATGTATGCAGAAACGTCGCCTGCCTGGGTTTCAATAATAGGCAATGCAGTTAAAGAACCTCCTCCTTTTACTAAATGTTTAATATTTTCAGGAAGATCGTTCATCTTTTGAGCGATCTCATTTTTAGAGATGATCTTTGCTGCTCTTTCGAGCAGGCGGCTATGTAAGTAGAATACGTCTCCGGGATAAGCTTCACGTCCGGGAGGCCTTCTTAATAAAAGTGATACTTCACGATAAGCAACTGCCTGCTTACTCAGGTCATCATAAATAATTAAAGCATGACGGCCGGTATCACGGAAAAATTCTCCCAAAGCGGCTCCGGCAAATGGTGCATAAAACTGCTGTGGTGCAGGATCTGAGGCAGATGCAGCAACTATTGTAGTGTATGCCATCGCGCCATTATCTTCCAATACCTTCATTACGTTTGCAATAGTAGAAGCTTTTTGTCCGATAGCAACATATATACAATAAACAGGATTCCCCGCTTTATAAAATTCTTTTTGATTAATGATAGTATCAATACAAATAGCACTTTTACCAGTTTGCCTGTCACCAATTACTAATTCTCTTTGGCCACGGCCAATAGGTATCATTGCATCAATTGCTTTTATACCGGTTTGCAATGGTTGTTTTACAGGTTCCCGAAAAATTACTCCGGGCGCTTTACGCTCTAATGGCATTTCATAAAGTTCTCCTGTGATGGGACCTCTTCCATCTATCGGTTCCCCTAATGTATTAATTACACGCCCGGCCAAACCGTCGCCAACTTTTATTGAAGCAATTTTGCCGGTACGCCTTACTGTTCCTCCTTCTTTAATATCGCCACTATCGCCCATAAGCACAACTCCCACGTTATCTTCTTCGAGGTTTAATGCAATTGCTTTAACGCCGTTTTCAAACTCAACCAATTCGCCCGAACTCACATTATTTAATCCGTAAACACGTGCAATTCCATCGCCAATTTGCAACACAGTTCCCACCTCTTCAAGATTTGCTTCTACATTAAAATTAGTAAGCTGGCTCCTTAGAATTGCCGATATTTCATCTGGTTTTATATCCGCCATACAATATAGTTTTTTTTCGAGGTGCAAAGGTAGAGTAAGATAAGGGGAGTAACAAAAATGGTTGATTTAAATTCCTCTTTTTTTCCAAGTTTTTTTAAAAAAACGATTGGAATTGTTTAATATTAAAATATGCCGACTGAAACTGAAATGGTTTAATGAAAAAACTCAAACAGGGCATCATTTCTACAGTTAAAAATCTTACATTTATTATTCAAATTGATACATGAAGAAAACTTTATTAATTACAGTTTCATTTGTCTGTGGCTTCTTATTAATATGGAATTTGTTTCATTTAAAATTGGCGAAAAGTATAACTGCAAAGAGAATAGAGGCATACCCCGTAAAAATTACGGAAGACGAAAATGAAGTTGCTGAAGATGGTATTGCACAGGCGCAGGCACAGGAATTTGAATTAACAAAAGATGTTTCATTAGGCTATATTCCCAAATACAGGTTAGTAAATGCTTATGAAAATCTGATGGCCAAAAGAAAATTAAGTCCCAATACTCCCGCTAATGTTTCAGCGCTTGCCTGGACTGAACGCGGCCCCAATTCAGATGTGGTTGGACCTAGTAACGGTAATACACGCGCCGGTAGTGGTATTACAAGCGGGCGTATGAGAGCTATTTGGGTGGATCTTTCAGATGTAACCAATCATACGGTTTGGGTTGGAGGCATTGATGGTGGAATATGGAAAACAACAGACATATCAGCTTCTCCTGCCACGTGGATTCCAATAAATGATTTTTTTGCCAACCTGGCAATTGGCAGTATTTGCCAGAATCCACTTGGTACAAAAGATACTATGTATTTTGGCACAGGAGAAAAAACTTATAATGCTGATGCCGTACGTGGAGGAGGTGTGTGGAAAAGTGTTGATCATGGTGTATCATGGAATCTTTTGCCAAATACAACCGGTTTTTTTAATGTTTCTAAAATTATATGCGATTCAACAGGCAATGTGTACGTTGCTACTATAGGGAATGGTAAAGGGATTGAGCGCTCTACTAACGGAGGGGCTACATGGACAAACATTACTCCAATAGGACTGAATAATTCTGTTACTGATATGAAGGTAAGCAGCACAGGCAGAATGCATATTATTTGTGGTTATTATAACGGAGCTTCCGCTGGGTATCGGTTTACAGATAATCCATCAACCGTAACTGGCACTACGTGGACGTCTGCAACTACAGTATTCCCGAACGTTCAATACAATTGCGAATTGGCAGTAACCGGTAATTCTTTATACGTATTAAATGCTAATTCGTCTTATCAAACTCCTCAAATTTATAAATCAATTGACGGAGGCGACAACTGGGTACCAACAACTTCTTCTCCACCTGCCGCTTCCGGCACCAACGACCTGAGCAGTGGGCAGGCGTGGTATAATCTGGCTTTGGCTGTTGATCCGGCAAACGATCAAAATGTGATAGCGGGCGGTTTAAATTGTTACAGGACAACTAATGGTGGAAATACCTGGACTCAAATCTCAACATGGATAGGTACTTCCTTAAGCTATATTCATGCTAATCAGCAAACTGCTGTTTGGAATTGGAGCCAGGTATTGGTAGGAAGTGATGGAGGTATTTTTTATTCGTCTAATGGAGGAGCAACATTTAAAGACAGAAATAAAGGGTTAAGATTAAAGCAATTTTATTCCTGCGCCATGCACCCAACCAACGTGAATTATTTTCTTGCCGGCGCACAGGACAATGGGGTAAATCAGCTTACAAATGCAGGACTTGGAAGCAGCACAGAAGTTACGGGTGGTGACGGTGCATTTGTACAGATTGACCAGGACCAGCCACAATACCAATTCGGTTCTTATGTGTATAATCAGTACAAGCGAAGTACTAACGGAGGGGCTACCTGGGTATCGATAAATTATTCAAATTCAATTGGTCAGTTTATCAATCCCACAGATTATGATAATGTAAATAATAAGATGTATGCTGCCGGAGCCAATAATCAATATATAAGATGGGAAGATCCACAAACAGGAAGCACATTTACGCCTATCACAATTGCAACTTTCTCAGGTGGAGTTAGGTGTATATCTGTTTCTCCATACACTTCTAACCGGGTATTTTTTGGAACCTCAAGTGGGAAAATTGTCAAAGTTGACAATGCAGATGTTTCCGCTCCTGTAGCTACTAATATAACCGGAACAGGCATGCCCGGTTCAACCGTTTCATGCGTGGCAGTTGGCACAGATGACAATAATCTTATGGTCACTTATTCCAATTATGGTGCTGTAAATCATATTTGGCTTAGTACAACAGGTGGTGGAAGCGGCGGCTGGACAAATATTACCGGGAACTTTCCTGATATACCGGTACGGTGGGCAATTTTTTATCCCGATGACAATAAGAAGGCTATTATTGCTACCGAAATGGGAGTGTATGAAACTGATAATATCAATGGATCATCAACTGTATGGACCCAAAATTCAAGTTTCCCAATTGCACGAACCGATATGCTGAAGTACCGCAAAAGTGATGGGACAGTTGCTGCGGCTACACATGGTCGTGGATTATGGACTGCAACCATACCATTAACTATTCCCTATATCAGGTTTGCATCGGCCTTCAACGACCAGGTTGAAACAACCTCCGGCACTACAGGTTGCCGTGGATACAAAGACTATACAGTAAATATGAATATTGATTTACCTCCAACCGGTAGCGCTAACGTAACCTTAGCAGTGGCTGGCGGCTCGACTGCAACAGAGGGAGTCGATTTTGATTTTACCACCAATGGGAATTTTGCCTCCCCTTCAAATACGTTAACTTTTGCCAGTGGCTCATCCACACCCGCGCCGGTAACTATACGCATTTATGATGATGCTGAAGTAGAAACCACTGAATCCTTTACACTAAATTATATTGTAAGTGGAACAACTGATGCAGCCACTGCGCCGAGTGGTAAAACGTATACATTCACAATAAGAGATAACGACCTGGCGCCGGCTTCCACAGGAACTCCTGGCGTTTATACCATTGGATCGCAAACCTATTTTTTAGCAGGGCAACCTTTCAATGATACATTGAAAAGCAAAAGGAGCCAGATGTTATATAGGGCAAATGAGCTAACCTCGGCAGGAGTTACAGCAGGTAATATAACAAGTGTGGCATTTAATATTAGTAAATCGAGCTTAAGGCCTTACACCAATTTGCAAATAAAGATGGGCAGCACTTCTATTAATAATCTTGTAGACGTTACTACGAATGTAATTTCTACATCATCAGTTAAATCAATTTCTTCTTATAAAACAGTAAATGGATGGAATACATTTACCCTTGATGTTCCTTTTGTGTGGGACGGTTCATCTAATATTGCTATCGAGGTTTGTTATGATAACATCGCCTCCGCCCCTTCAGATTTTGCGGATCAAACTTACGGGTATTCAGATGGAAGCACAAGTACCCAGGGAAATCTCTTTTGGCAGGATAGCATTAATTGTAGCACTGATTTTACTTCTGTTATTTATTATGGGTCGGGAAAAAAACCTGAATTGCAATTAGGAGTTACTCCATTTGGCAATTTGATAGACACTTCGGGCTCCCGTACAGAATTCGTTGGAAGTAATGGTAATTTTTATTTCTATACAGGAACTTATATTTTGAACAGCATATCTTCCGCTTCGGCTAACCTGGGATGCGTTAGTTCAGTATTATCCGGAACAGGAAATATATGGCAGCCATTTTATGCCGGTATGCGCTCACAAAAAGTATTTGATATTTCACCAACCACAAATTCGGGAGCATCTTACACAATCGGATTATATTTTACAACCGCAGAACTTGCAGGTAAAGATCCGGCTACATTGCAAATTGC
>CBIGQT010000068.1:0-9272 GCA_966191655.1 uncultured Ginsengibacter sp. | reverse complement strand
CTATATCGCTATGCTCATTAAAATCATCCCGGGCATAAGAACCAAATAAAGCCAGTTCGCTAATCTGGTATCTTTTCTCAAGATCAGGTTTTTTTCTTTTAATATTTTTGTTATAGAATCTTTACTATACATTTTTCAAAGTTAATAAACGACATTTAAAAGGAGATAGGGGTTTTGTCAAAAAATCGAATTAATTAAAAGCATTCCATCCCTGCGCCGTTAGCTTATGAGTATTTCCGCCCTTTGTAATAAGAACACAACGTTCTTCTTCACTGGTTATATGTCCCACAATACTGATATCACCGTTTGTAACAATTTTATCATAATCTTTTTGATCAATTGTAAAAAGCAATTCATAATCCTCGCCGCCACTAAGGGCGCATGCTGTTGGATCTATCTCAAGCTTATACGCAAACTGCCTTGCCATTTCATTCACCGGAATTTTTTCTTCATACAAAACACAACCCTTTTTACTTTGTTTACAAATATGTAACAATTCACTGCTCAGGCCATCACTTATGTCAATCATAGAAGTGGGTTTAACTTTATCTGCGGCAAAAAATTCAATAATATCTTTTCTCGCTTCTGGTTTTAAAAAACGGCCGATAATATAATCCTGGTTTTCCAGGTCAGGCTGAACACCCTTTGTTTCCAGGAAAACTTTTTTTTCTCTTTCTAACAAAGTTAACCCGAGAAATGCAGCACCTAAATCACCACTCACACAAATAAGGTCTCCAACATTTGCGGTGCTCCTTTTCACATAATTATCAGGTGCTACTTCACCAATTGCCGTTACAGAAATAATCAATCCTTTTTGAGAGGAGGTGGTATCTCCGCCAATCAAATCAACATTGTACCGTGTACATGCAGCATACACTCCTTCATAAAAATCATCCAGAGCCTCAAGGCTAAAACGATTACTGAATGCAATACTCATGGTTACCTGCTGCGGAATTGCATTCATTGCATATATATCGCTCAGGTTTACAATTACACTTTTATAGCCCAGGTGCTTTAATGGCGTGTACATTAAATCAAAGTGAATTCCTTCTACCAGCATATCTGTAGTAACAGCAAGTTGCTTCCCAAAATGATCAAGAATTGCAGCATCATCTCCCACACTTACAATGGTAGACGCATTTTTTATTTCATTATTTTTTGTGAGATGATCAATAAGACCAAACTCGCCGAGAGAAGATATTTCTGTTCGATCCGCCATAGTAATTTTTTTATAGGGCCTCACCCCAACCCCTCTCCAAAGGAGAGGGAACTAACTTGTCAGCCAAAATCATTTTATGATTATTACACTGCCTTAAAAATAAAATATCTAATTTTTGTGTTGAAAATTAACTTTTATTCCCTTTCACCCATTCAATCAACTCGTCGTGTATGATTCCGTTAGTTGCAATAATTCCCGGCTGATATGGAGAATAGGTATCGCCCTTTAAATCCGTAACTTTTCCGCCTGCTTCTTCAACAATTATAAAACCTGCAGCGCTATCCCACGCATTTAACTGGTGTTCATAAAATCCATCGAAGCGGCCGGCTGCAACCCAGCAGAGATCTATGGCTGCGCTGCCAAGCCTTCTAACGGGAATTCCTCTTCTGATTAATCTTTCAAAAACCTGTAACGGACCGTTGGGCTGATCCAGATAAGTATAAGGAAATCCGGTTACAAGACAACTTCTCAATACCTCCGTTTTATTACTTACTGAAATTTTTTTCTCATTCAACGTGGCGCCTTTTCCTTTTTCAGCAAAATAAAATTCTTTAAATATTGGGTTATAAACAGCGCCCATAAGCATTTTGCCATTTTGTTCCAGCCCGATGCTCACACAACAAATAGGAATGCCGTTAGCAAAATTAACGGTGCCGTCAATCGGATCAATAATCCATTTAAATTCGCTGTTAGTTATTTTTTCGGCGGTTTCTTCACTCACAATTCCGTGATCGGGAAAAGATTTTTTTATAACTTCTTGTATGGCTTTGTCGGCCGCGTGGTCGGCTTCAGTCACCAAATTATTAATACCTTCTTTGTTGCTGATAGTAAAGGTTCCTTCAAAGAATCGCATTAATTCATTGGCTCCGGCTTCAGTTGCGTTGATAAGAGTTTGTTTATACATTCCGCAAAGATTATAAATGTTTATTTATTTTGCGGGATTAATTGATTTATAATTTTCAGGCAATTGACATTTAAATCCATTTAACTATTAACTAATCTTGCTCCTTTCAGTAATTATAGTAAACTATAACGTAAAATATTTTCTTGAATATTGTCTTTGCTCCGTTGTAAAAGCAATGCAAAATATAGAGGGAGAAATATTTGTTGTCGATAATAACTCAACCGATGGAAGCAAAGATTTTTTTAATAACAAATTCCCGCAGGTAAATTTTACATGGAATACAAAAAACGAAGGTTTTTCAAAAGCTAATAATAAAGTATTACAACAAGCTTCCGGAGATTATATTCTTTTCTTAAATCCCGATACTATTGTCTCTGAAGATTCCTGTGAAAAATGTATTTCTTTCATACAATCGAATTATAACGCTATTGCCTGTGGTATAAAAATGATTGATGGATCAGGAAACTTTCTAAGCGAAAGCAAAAGGGCTTTTCCTTCGCCAATGACATCTTTATACAAGTTATCAGGACTTACAAGGCTCTTTCCAAAATCAAAACTATTTTCAAAATACCACCTGGGATATCTGGATGAAAATATGAATCATGAAGTAGATGTTTTGGCCGGCGCATTTATGATGGTCCCAAAAAAAATTATAGATACTATTGGCGGGTTTGACGAAAGTTTTTTTATGTATGGCGAAGATATTGATCTTAGCTTTCGGATACAAAAGGCCGGCTATAAAAACTTTTATTTTGCAGACAGCAGCATTATTCACTTTAAAGGAGAAAGTACAAAGAAAGGTGGCCTTAATTATGTAAAAATGTTTTACAAAGCCATGAGCATTTTTGCAAAAAAACATTATGGTGGAACTAAAGCCGGGTTATTTAATTTTTTCATTCAGACCGCAATATTTATTCGTGCAGTTGTATCTGCGCTCGCAAGGTTTTTAAAATGGATAGGGCTTCCTGTTATTGACGCCGCATTAATTTTAATGAGTTTCTGGTTGATGAAATTTTTATGGAGTTCTTTTGTAAAAAAGGAGGTGAACTATTCGCCTAACTTGCTTATTATCGCCTTTCCCGCCTTTACTTTACTTTTCCTCGTAGCTTCCTATTTTGCCGGTTTATATGATAATGGATATAAGCAATCCAGGTTAAATAAGTCTGCCGCAACGGCCATTCTGGTTCTGTTTGCCGCGTATTCCTTATTACCGGAAAGTCTTCGTTTTTCAAGAGGCATTCTATTTTTTGGATCGCTGCTTGCATTTTTATTAATGACTGTTATAAGAGGGCTGTTACTCGATTGGAGCATAATAGAAAAAGCCGCAGAAAACAACGAAATCAATCAAACCTTAATTGCGGGCACCCAATACGATTTTAATGAATTAAGCGACCTCTTGCTAAAAGCCGGTATGCATGAAAGAATATTGGGAAGAGTAGACCCGGATGAAACCAATAGTTCCAGATCAATTGGCGCATTCAAAAATCTTAGTGAGCTTTTGAAATCGTATCCTGTTAAAGAAATTATTTTTTGCGAAAGAAATTTATCTTTTAAGAAAATTATAGAAGCAATGCCGGAATTACCTGCGAAATTGCGAATAAAATTATTTGTAAGCGGTACAAATACTTTAATAGGAAGCGACAGCAAAAATGAACCTGGAAATTATATTTCAAAAGATACCTTTTTTCGTTTAGCCCTTCCCGTTAACCGAAGAAATAAAAACCTGGCAGATATGATTATATCCCTCTTTTTTTTAATAAGCTTTCCCATTCATTTTCTCATTAAATCAAAACCCCTGTCTTTTTTTAAAAATGTTTTCTCGGTTTTATTCCTTAGAAAAACATGGATTGGATATGCTGTATGCGAAAAAAAATTGCCTCCCTTAAAGCAAGGGATTCTTACTACTACCGGGTTGCCCGCCCGCCTGAATACTCTTGCCGATGAAAGTTTGTATAATACCGATATCCTTTATGCAAAAAACTTTCATATTTTAAATGATATTAAAATGGTATGGCTGAATTATAAATTATTGTCCTGACGTGGATTTTATTTACCACCAAAATAGTGAACTGTTAATATCAAATTATTAATAATTTATTTCCAACAAGTATTTCCGAAATTTGCACGCTAAACAAATTAATGAATGGCATATAATAATTACAGACCGTCTCAAAAAATTCCACCGGTAGTTTTAAATCTTATTATCATAAATGTTATTGTGTTTGTAGCACAATTGGTTTTTGACAGTACCCTGGGCCTAACGGACATACTTGCACTATACCCTTATAATAGTGGACTGTTTAAGCCATACCAGTTAGTAACACACATGTTTGCACATGGGGGGTTTTTACATATTCTATTTAACATGTATGCACTATGGATATTTGGCTCTGTGCTTGAAAGAATGTGGGGTCCAAAAAAATTCCTGATTTTTTATTTGATTTGTGGCCTGGCAGCAGGTCTTACGCAAATGTTTTTTGTAACTACCGGCGCTGCCATTGGAGCTTCCGGTGCTATTATGGGTTTATTAGCTGCATTTGCTTATACTTTTCCTAATACTGAATTTTTTATACTTCCCTTCCCATTTCCAATTAAGGCGAAATATATGGCAGCCATTTTTGCTGCCTTCGATATTTTCGGAGGTTTTGCCGGTGGTGATAATGTTGCCCACTTTGCTCATCTTGGAGGTTTGGTTATGGGCCTGATTCTTGTTATTATCTGGAATAAGACCGATAAAAAAAGGTTTTATTAAATTTTAAAGGGAAGAATTTTACTGGAAGGAATTCGGTAATTTTATATTGCTTTCCCTTATAAAACATTTAAGAACAAAAATGGGAGAATCCGAAAGATATATTGACCGCCGTGTTAAAAAAATAGCCCTTGGTGAAGACAACAATGCCTTAGTGGCTCTTATTAGCATCAATGCAATAGGATTGGTTATTCCGGGTTTAATCAGGCTCATTTATATTCTTGTTGATTCGTCAAGCACTGTTTTTTCTACTCATATCCTGCCCTGGTTTATTTTGCCGGCAAAGCTTTCTAATCTTGCCAGGGCTCCATGGACTTTTTTGAGTTACATGTTTGTGCATACGCATATTATTGCTGCTTTCACTAATATGCTTTGGCTTTGGGCCTTCGGTTCTATTTTGCAGGATATGGCGGGTAATAAAAAAATAATTCCTATTTATTTATATGGCGGCATAGCAGGTGCTATTGTTTACATAGCTGCAAACTATGCAATACCACAGCTAAGACCTTTTATTACTTCCTCCTATTTAGAGGGAGCCAACGCTTCGATTATGGCTGTGGCAATAGCAACAACTGCCCTTGCTCCCGACTACAGAATTTTCAGGATGTTAAATGGAGGTATTCCTCTTTGGGTACTTACTATTTTATTTGTAATTATCGATTTTGCGGCAATAGGAACCGGAGCCCCGGCTCTTCATTTAGCGCATTTGGCCGGTGGTCTTGTTGGTTTCTTTTTTATTGTTGCTCTTCGCAAAGGCCATGATAGCGGGGCCTGGATGGTTAAATTCTATAATTGGTTTCTTGATCTTTGTAATCCTGATAAAAAAATATTAACGCCCCAAAAAACAAAGGAAAAACTATTTTACAAAACGGGGAACCAAAAACCTTTTGAGAAGCACCCAATAATTACCCAACAACGAATAGATGAAATCCTTGATAAGATAAATCAAAAGGGGCTTCATTTATTATCAGAAGAAGAAAAAAATATTTTAAAAAGAGCGGGTGAAAGTGATTTTTAATAACTGTTTATTGTTTTCAACTATTCTTACTAAAGCGGTATAATGTAAATGGAGAAACCATTTCTACGAAGGTTTGCAAAAAAAATTTTTATTATTCTAAACTGCATTACTGCACTAATATTTATCGCGGGTGCCTATGTAAAATATTTCAGCCCTGAAGGCTGGTGGTTTTTAGGGCTATTCACATTTATCCTTGCTTATTTATTAATTGCGCTTATATTCTTTTTCATATTCTGGTTAGTTAAAAAATCCTTTTGGTGTTGCGTCTCACTCGGCACTGTTATATTTTGCTGGCAGGCTATTATGAATATTTTTCCGGTGAATTTTTCTTCATCTTTTGTTATTAAAAAAGAAGCAAAAAGCATACGTGTAATGAGCTGGAATGTGGAACAGTTTAATATTCTGCATCATAAAGACCATCCTGAAGTTAAGCAGGAAATGTTGGATCTTATTAATAAGTATGATCCGGATATCGCCTGTTTCCAGGAAGTGGTTGCGGGCGATAAAAAGAAAGGTATCAACTATTTTCCCGATATTAAAAAAGCGCTGCGATTCGTTGATTATTTTTATTCTTATAGTTTAAAAGATGACTTTGATAATGAACATCATTTTGGAAGAATTATTTTTTCGAAACTTCCCATTATTAATAAACAAACGGTGGTTAATTACCCCAACGATTACAACGCAACCTTTCAATATATTGATGTACTAAAAAACAATGACACTATTCGTGTTTTTAATATTCATTTACAATCATTAAAATTTACACAGGCAAATCTTAATTATCTTGATAATGCCGGCCTGCATAGTGATAGCAACATTACTGAATCAAAAAGTATTATTTCAAAAATAAAGGCTGGTTTCATTAAAAGGTCTTCCCAGGCAAATTTTATTAAAGATGAAATTAATCACAGCCCTTATCCCGTAATTGTTTGTGGCGATTTTAATGATGTGCCCAACTCCTATGCATACGAAACCATTGGCGCCGGTCTTCAAAATGCTTTTGTGAAAAAGGGCTATGGATTTGCCAGAACTTTCAGCACCATATCTCCAACACTGCGTATCGACAATATTTTTGCGAACAACGATTTTACTATAACACAATTTACAAGAGTTAATAAGCTACTAAGCGATCACTTCCCGATAATAGCAGATTTAATTCCCCCTGAAAACTCAAAATAATTTTTATCTTTGATTAAATGAATACAATTATTTCTTTCTCTTTTCGTAGTTGCTGCTGTTGCCAGTAAGGCATACAATACCTTTGTACAATAACGTTATCAAAAAAAATTTTCTTTTCTAAATACCAGAAATTTTTATGCCGCTTAAAATATATAACACAGTCAAAAGGCAAAAAAAAATTTTCAAACCTACCACGCCGCCTTTTGTAGATATGTATGTTTGTGCACCTACCGTCAGCGGCCAATGCCATTTGCAACATGCCCGGCCTTACATAACTTTTGATGTTGTGCTTCGTTATCTCACTTATCTGGGATACAAAGTACGCTATGTGCGAAACATTACTGACGCAGGGCACTTTGAAGAAGAAGGGAGAGAAGCTGAAGATAAAATATCTAAAAAAGCTTTGCTTGAAAAAGTTGAGCCGATGGAGCTGGTACAGAAATACACCAATCTTTTTCATTGGGCAATGAAACAATTTAATACCATTGATCCTAATATTGAACCAACAGCAACAGGACACGTTGTTGAGCAGATTAATATGATTGAAAAAATAATTGAAGATGGTTATGGCTATGTAGTAAACGGTTCTGTATATTTTGATGTTAAGAAATATGCTGAAACTCATAATTACGGAGAGTTGAGCGGGCGTATTGTGGATGATCTTTTAGAAACGACAAGATTGCTGGAGGGGCAGGATGAAAAAAGAGATAAGGCAGATTTTGCTTTATGGAAAGCTGCGCCACCGCAACATATTATGCGCTGGAAAAGCCCGTGGGGAGAGGGTTTTCCCGGATGGCATATTGAATGCTCTGCCATGGCAACAAAATACCTGGGTGCAAGATTTGATATTCACGGAGGTGGAATGGATCTTCAGTTTCCACATCACGAAAGTGAAATTGCTCAAAGCTTTATTTGCAATCATGTAGAGCCTGCAAAATACTGGATGCATAATAACATGATTACCATCAACGCCAAGAAAATGGGTAAGAGCTACAACAATGTTATAAAACTTACTGAAATGTTTAGTGGCAATCATCCCCTGTTAACACAGGCTTTTAGCCCGATGACCATCCGGTTTTTTATTTTACAGACGCATTACAGAAGCACGCTTGATTTTAGCAGCGAAGCATTGATTGCAGCAGAAAAAGGATTAAAGAGATTGTGGGAAGCTTATGAGATTTTAAAAAAACTTAATGCAGCTGATAATGATTCGCCTTCGGATATAGACCTGGACAAAAAAATAAACACGCTCATGAATGAATTTGATGAGTTTATGAATGACGACTTTAATACGGCAAAAGTATTGGCCAATATGTTTGAAATTGTTCCGGTTATTAATTCGCTGAAAGACGGTATTATAGAAAAGAATTCAATTTCTTCGTCTACTCTTAACCGTATGAAGGAAGTTTTTACCATTTATTTAGAAAACATTCTTGGCCTTCAATCTCTTTCTCAAAATTCAGAAACCTTCAATGGGGTTATGCAATTATTGTCGGATATAAGAAAAGAGGCTAAATCAAAAAAAGATTTTTCTACCTCAGATAAAATAAGAAAACAGCTCGCGGAACTGGGTATTGAAATGAAGGATGAAAAGGATGGAACGATTAGCTGGAACGTTAGCTAAATACTTTGTAAACTTTATGGAACACATTACTCACTTATCAAAAGATAAAAAACTTAAAGCCCTTATAGATGCACAGCCTGCTTATGTTTTACAAAAAAGAAACAAGGTTTATCTGCGTTTATGCGGTTCTATTTTAAGCCAGCAACTGAGTACAAAAGTTGCCGATGTTTTGTATAAAAGATTTCTTGATTTATATGGCGGCAAAGAGCCTTCAGCAAAGCAAATTTTAGAAACGCCCGCTACTGTTTTTCGAAGCATTGGTTTTTCAAATGCTAAGGCATCTTATGTCCATAATGTCTGCCGTTTTTTTATAGAAAATAAAATAAACGATGCCCGTTTGCATAAAATGAGTAACGATGAAGTTCTTGAGTTGCTTACTCAAATTAAAGGTATTGGTAAATGGACAGTTGAAATGATTTTGATGTTTACGCTTGGGCGGCAGGATATTTTTGCCCATGACGATCTCGGGCTCAGGCAAAGTGTTATCAAATTATACAGGATAAAAGAAACAGATAAAAAATTATTAAGGGAAAAGATTGAAAAGATATCTCTTAAATGGTCTCCCTACAGAACCTA
>CBIGQT010000067.1:0-9292 GCA_966191655.1 uncultured Ginsengibacter sp. | reverse complement strand
CAACTTTATCGGGAACGATTGCGCAAAAATACTTGACCGCCTTTAGTTATTGTCGGCATTTTATTTGTACACTTGCTATACAACATTTTGAAATCTTGTTTGATTTTCCATTGATTGCTCACATAAAATTATGACAATAGATTACTTTAATCTTTCCGGAAAAATTGCTTTAGTTACCGGCTGCAGCAGCGGGATTGGCGAAGCAATGACCATTGGCCTTGCTGAAGCAGGTGCCGACATTATTGGCGTATCTTCTACAATTGCAAAAGGAAGCAATGTTGAAAAGGAAGTAACAAAACTCAATAGAAATTTTTACCCTTATGCAGTTGATTTAAGCGAACGGTCAAAGATTTATGATGCCATAAAAGAAATTAAACAGGCACATTCAAAAGTTGATATTCTTATTAATAATGCAGGAATTATTTTAAGAGATGCTGCAGCTAACCACACCGATGAAGAATGGGATAAAGTTCTCTCTGTAAATCTCGATGCGCCATTTGTTTTAACCCGTGAATTTGGTAAAGAAATGCTGGAAAGAAAATCAGGTAAGATCATTTTTACCTGTTCATTACTTTCGTTCCAGGGAGGCATAAATGTCCCCGGTTATACCGCCAGTAAAAGCGCTGTAGCAGGCCTTGTAAAAGCGTTTGCGAATGAATGGGCGTCTAAAGGAGTTAATGTAAATGGAATTGCTCCGGGTTACGTAGCTACTAATAATACGAAGGCATTGCGTGAAGATATCCAGCGAAACAAATCGATATTAGACAGGATACCTGCCGGCCGCTGGGGTAATCCAAATGATTTTAAAGGACCTGCCATTTTTTTAAGCTCCGCTGCATCGGATTATGTTGATGGTGAAATACTCACTGTAGATGGCGGGTGGATGGGACGATAACGTTCGGTATGACAACGCCGCCAGAGTGTGACTTACTACATTTAAAAAATTTTAAATGATCATATATGGAAGAAAGATTTCATAATAGTCCCGCAGAAGTAAGCCGGATGAATACAGAGGAATTAAGAAAAGCATTTGCAATTACTGATCTCATGCAGGCCGGAAAAATACGCGTAGTTTATTCTCATTACGATCGTATGTTAATTGGAGGTGCAGTACCCTCAAAAGAAGAAATTGTGCTGCAGAACTATGACGGGTTAAAAGCAGAATATTTTCTTCAGCGCAGGGAAATGGGTATCATAAATATAGGCGGTGAAGGGATAGTTAAAGTTAACGGTGTAGATTATACGCTCAATAAACTTGACTGCTTATATGTTGGTATGGGAACAAAAGAAGTTTCGTTTAAGAGTAAGGATGATAAACAACCCGCCAATTTCTATTTTCTTTCCTCAGGTGCGCATCATACTTACGAAAATGTAGTTACGAAGAAAGATGAAGCAGTTACTGAGAGCCTCGGAAACACAGCCACGAGCAATCAAAGAGTGATCTATAAATACATACATGAAAAGGGAATAAAAAGCTGCCAGTTGGTAATGGGCTTAACAGTTTTAAAGGAAGGTAATGTCTGGAACACCATGCCTGCGCATACGCATAACCGTAGGATGGAGGTTTATTTTTATTATGATCTTGAGGCAAACCAGCGGGTATTTCATTTTATGGGCGAGCCTCAACAGACAAGGCATTTGGTAATGGCTTCCCATCAGGCAGTTATTTCTCCGCCATGGTCTATTCATGCGGGTTGTGGCACAAGTGCCTACTCGTTCATTTGGGGAATGGCCGGCGAAAACCAATCTTTTGCTGATATGGATTTTGTTGAAATAAAAGATCTTTTATAAAAATAGTTACCGTTGATTTTAAAATAGCTTGTTTGTGACAGGAAAATTAATTGGAATTGAGGGTTGCAGGCTTCATTTGCTATACGGCAAAGGTTAAAAGAAAATTCAATCACAGGCAAAAATAAGGCAGGTTATCTGAGATACCGATTGCATGGAAACATTTGACAGGATTTTTCATAATTAATGATTTGAAATTATAATCGATAATGTATACAAATACCAATCGATCCTGGTGGAATAGGGGATTCGTAACGCTATTGTTGTTATTGTCTTTTGAATTGCCGCAAAAGAATAAGATCACAGTTTATCTTATCGGCGATTCCACAATGGCCGATAAGGAAGTAATTGCTTACCCTGAAACTGGCTGGGGAATGCCATTTCACTATTTTTTTGATTCTACTGTTACCGTTGATAACCGTGCAAAAAACGGAAGAAGCACGCGAACATTTATTGAAGAAGGACGGTGGCAGCCTGTTGTTGACAATCTCCATGAAGGAGATTATGTGCTGATTCAATTTGGACATAACGATGAAGTACCCACGAAGAAAAGTTATACTACTCCTAAAGACTTTACAGCGAATCTCGAAAAGTTTGTGAATGAGTCAAGAAGTAAAAAAGCCATTCCCGTTTTAATAACACCGGTTGCACGGCGTAAGTTTGATTCAACAGGAAAGATAGAAGAAACGCATGCCGAATATACACAGTTGGTAAAAAATGTGGCAAAAAGCCTGGATGTTCCCTTAATTGATTTAGATAAAGAAAGCCAGGAGATGGTTCAACAATTTGGCGTGGAAGCATCAAAGTATTTGTATAATTATTTATCTCCGGGACAAAACCCGCATTATCCCGATGGCAGGGAAGATAACACACACTTTAGTGAATTAGGTGCAAGGAAAATGGCGGAGATTGTATTGCATGATATCGAAAAATTACATCTTGAATTGGCCGGTCGTATTCGTGTGGTTCAGCAAAAAGAAAAAAAATAAAATGCAAAACTGTTTTTATAATTTTTTAAAAAATTTTAGGACGAAATGTCGTGTTCCTCTCCGAAGGAAAGAGGTTGTCTCAAAGGACTCCTTTGGAGGGGTGAGGTTTGGGTTAATGGCCGCGATTGCCCTTTTATCTTTCATCTCTCCAATTAAAAAGAAGACAACAATTTGGATGATTGGCGATTCCACCATGTGCCCATATGATTCTTCACGTTTTCCGCTAACTGGCTGGGGAATGCCTTTTGCAGAATACTTTGATTCAACCGTAACCATTGAAAATAAAGCTAAAGGAGGCCGCAGTACCCGCACTTTTATTGCTGAAAACCGCTGGCAGCCGATAGTTGATAATTTGAGCGAAGGAGATTATGTACTGATACAATTTGGACATAATGATGAATCTGAAAATTATCCTGATCGCTATACGCCGCCTGAAGATTACCGGAAAAACTTAATAAAGTTTATTACAGAATCAAGAGATAAGAAAGCAATTCCTGTTTTGATAACTCCGGTGAGCAGAAGAAAATTTGATGCTGCAGGCCATGCATCGGAAACGCATGAAGTATATTCCAAAGTTGTCCGTGAGGTGGCAGAGCAATATAAAGTTCCGCTAATTGATCTTGATCAAATGAGCCTGGATCTGTTACAACAATATGGACCGGAAAATTCAAAATTATTATATAACCAGATGGAAGACGGAGAGGAGCCGGATTACCCCGCGGGTATTCACGATAATACGCATTTTAATACCTATGGGGCCAGGCTTATAGCAGAACTTGTGATAAAAGGAATAAATAATTTGCACCTGGAACTGGCGAATGCAATTATTACGGGAAAATTTAAATCAAAATAAAAATGAAAATATTTTCGTGTAGCCGGAGACGTTATAAACTGTTTCTCACTATGAAATCGCAGACTTTAGTCAAATTAAAATTTTGCTGCATTGTTTTTTTGTTGAGTGCACTGAATTTCGCATGTTCTGCACAGCAGGCTGAAAAGGAAGGATGGGATAATTTATCAGCTATTATGAAAAAAATAGTTGCACCTGTGTTTCCAAAGTTTGATTATTCAATTATTGATTATGGTGCATTGGCTGATAACAAAACCGATTGCCTTGCTGCTATAAAGTTTGCTATTGCTGCTTGTAATAAGAGCGGTGGCGGCCGTGTTATAATTCCTGCGGGGAATTATTTTGTAAAAGGTCCAATTCATTTATTAAGCAACGTAAATCTTTATTTGGAAGAAAATGCCGTTATTCATTTCAGTACTGACGCTGATGATTATCTACCGGTAGTGCTTACACGATTTGAGGGCGTGGAGCTTATGAATTATTCCCCACTTGTGTATGCATACAATCAAACCAACATAGCAATTACGGGAAAAGGTGTATTGGATGGACAGGCAGATAATGAACATTGGTGGAATTGGGTTGGCTCCAAAAGATTTGGTTGGAAAGATGGAATGCCAGCCCAACACGATAAGGAAAACGAACCTGCTTTAATGGAAATGGCTTCAAAAGGAGCTCCTGTAAAAGATCGCCTGTTTGGAAAAGATCATTATATGCGCCCAACGTTTATAGAATTTTATCAGTGCAAAAATATTTTGATACAGGGAGTAACTGTAATAAATGCACCTTTCTGGTTGTTGCATCCAACGCTTAGCGAAAACATTACAATAGATGGCGTAATTACCAATAGCCTTGGTCCCAATAATGATGGCTGCGACCCTGAATCTTGTACTGATGTTTTAATTAAAAATTGTTCGTTCACAGACGGCGACGATTGTATTGCTATTAAAAGTGGTCGTGATGAAGATGGCCGGAGAGTAAATGTTCTTTCAAAAAATATTATCGTTCAGGATTGTGAAATGAAAGACGGCCATGGCGGAATCGTAATTGGCAGCGAGACTTCGGGTGGAGTTGAAAATGTATATGGGCAAAATTGTGTAATGAGCAGTAAGAATCTCGAACGTGCGATAAGAATAAAATCGAATGCGTGTCGCGGTGGTGTGTTAAAAAATTTCTATTTCAGAAACCTCAAAGTGGGGCAAGTTCGCGAAGCTGTCGTGAAAATAAATATGTACTATGAAAAAGAAAAGGCCGTTAATTGCAACTATCCGCCAACATTAAGCGGCGTTTATGTAAGTAATGTTGTAAGTCAGCAAAGTCAATATGCAATTTATATTGAAGGTTTGAACGATAAGCCGGCAACTGATATTAATATCCACAATTGCACTTTTGAAAATGTAATGAAAGAAAATTTTATAAAAGACGCAAAAGACCTGCACGTAACGAATACTGTAGTTAATGGAAAAGAGGTTAGCATAAATCAATAGAAAAAGTCTTGTTCCTCTCCGTCGGAGAGAGGCGAGGTCGTATGATTAACAGATTGTTTAAAATAAAGTAATGAAACTATTGAAGCATAATTCAAAAATATTGGTAATAATTAACCTGTTGCTAAGTTGTTGTGTTTCTCTCCACGCCCAACAAAACTTCAACATCCAGGATGTCTCAGGCTTTTCCGATAGTAAACATCACTGGATAGATATAACAGACCACGAACAGGTAATAGTTCCGTCAAAAGATCAGAAAAGTTACCAGCCCGCTAATGTTCGGGAAATTGCCGATAATATTTTATTGTACCAGCAACCCAATGGAGGCTGGCCGAAAAATTATGATATGCTGGCAATTCTTACCGACGATCAAAAAAAGATATTGACAGAGCATCTGGATTCAAACAATACAACGTTTGATAACGGCGCTACCTACACGCAGATAGAATATCTCGCCAAAGCATACTCAATATTTAAGGACGAAAAATATAAGGATGCAGCATTAAAAGGGATTCACTTTATGCTGCAAGCTCAATATAACAATGGCGGCTGGCCGCAGTTCTATCCTGATGTAACCGGTTACAGAAAATACATCACGTTTAATGATGGTGCAATGATTGGCGTCATGGATGTATTGCAGCAGATCATTCAGGATGCATCTTATTATTCGTTTATTAAAGACGCATTAAGAAAGGAAGCTTTTGAAGCATATAGCAAAGGAATTGATTGTATATTAAAATGCCAGATCAGAGAAAATGGAAAGCTTACAGTTTGGTGTCAGCAACACGATAATGTTACGTTGCAACCAACTGGCGCCAGAACTTTTGAATTAGCTTCCAAAGCAAGTGCAGAGAGTGATGAAATCGTAGAATTATTGATGAATGTTGATAAACCAAACAAGGAAATAATCACTGCTGTAAACAGCGCTGTTTCCTGGTTTAGAGAGGTTGCAATTAAAGGCATTCGTGTTAAAACAATACCTTCGAAGGAAGAGGTATATAAATATCACACGGCAAATAATGATCGAATCGTTATTCAGGATTCTTTGGCGCCGCCGATATGGACGAGGTTTTATGAATTAGAAACAAACAGGCCTCTTTTTGCCAACCGCGATGGTAAAAAAGTTTACCAGCTTTCTGACGTATCACGTGAAAGAAGAACCGGCTATGCATGGTATGGATATTGGCCTCAGAAAATTTTGAACAGATATCCTGCATGGCTGGAAAAATTGAAATCAAATAACTAACAGTAATGATTAAACGATTTATTTTACTGACAGGATTGATTGTAGTATTTGTTGCGATGGCTTTCAAAAGTAACATACAGGGCAAGGTTGTTTGCTTCGGTGACTCAATTACGTATGGCGCTTTAGTTGATGGACATAGCTGGGTTTATTTTTTATCAGACGAACATGCTGCTGTGAATTTTATCAATGCAGGCCGAAGCGGAAGGAAGACTTCTGATAAGGAAGAATTGTTGCCGGTATTAAAGCAGACCCCTGATGCAGATTATTATCTTATTTTTCTTGGCGTTAACGATTTGAAAGATGGGAATGATTCCATGGTGAACAATTGTATCGCCAATATGAAGTGGATGATAAACGAGATAAAAACTGTGAATTCCAATGCAAAAATTGTAATTCTTTCGCCTTCGGATATTAATCTGAAAACGATGAATGAAATAAATGTAAAAAAGAAATACAATGAAAACACAAAGCATTCATTAAAAGAACTGGAAAAGAAATATAAAAATTTAGCAAAGGATGAGCATATTGGGTTTATATCGTTATTACATGCAGTTTCTAAACCAAATTATGTGGATGGTTTGCATCCAAACATTGATGGTCAAAAGGAGATTGCCAAAGCTGTTTGGAAAGGATTAAATAAACTTTATTGAAAAAAATATAACAATGAAATCTCTGATAGTTAGGATTCGAAGGTGTTTAGTTCCCTCTCCCAAGGAGAGGGGTTGTCCCAAAGGAGTCCTTTGGAGGGGTGCGGTTTTTTTATGTTGCCTGTTCTTCTTTTCTTTCATCCCTTCAAAACAAAATCTTCCCGATACATACGATTATATCGTTGCGCAAGATGGCAGCGGAAATTTCACAACTATCCAATCGGCGATTGAGGCATCTAAGTCTTTTCCTTATAAGCGTATAAAAATTTTAATAAAGAATGGCGTGTATCATGAAAAAGTTTTTATCCCTTCATGGAATACCAAAATTTCTTTAATCGGCGAAAACAAGGACAGTACGATTATAACGTACAATGATTATTTTAAGAAAATAGATAAAGGCCCTAACAGCACCTTTTATACACCAACAGTTTTGGTGCAGGGAAATGATTTTCATGCAGAAAATATAACTGTTGAAAATAGCGCAGGTCCCGTAGGACAGGCGGTAGCATTAGCAGTAGAAGCGGACCGGTGTTCATTTGTAAACTGCAAACTTTTGGGTAACCAGGATACGTTATATGTTGCCGGTGAATATGCGCGGCAGTATTTTAGCGACTGTTACATCGAAGGAACCACGGATTTTATTTTTGGCGAAGCAACCGCAGTATTTGAAAAATGTATTATTAAAATTAAAGTCAATTCTTACATAACGGCAGCTTCCACCTTGCAGGACGCAGCCTTCGGATTTGTTTTTAAAAACTGCGTACTAACGGCGCCACCTGGTGTCACAAAAGCTTTTCTTGGCAGGCCATGGCGAAAATATGCAAAGGTTGTTTTTTTGAATTGCAGCATGGGAAATTTTATTTCTCCTTCAGGATGGAGTAATTGGCAGGGAACTGATAGTGATAAAACGGCCTACTATGCTGAATATAAAAATACCGGCGACGGAGCCATGATAAAAGACAGGGTTTCATGGTCGCACCAGCTAAGTAAAGAGGATGCGGATAAATATACTTTAGAAAATATTTTCGCAGGGAAAACAAAATGGAATCCTTCAAAAGATTAGAATTGAACAATGAAATTTAGTTGAATTTTTTCTATCAAAAGAATATTTAAGTTTTAAATTGTTCTCTCTTAAATTCCTTAACGATCAGATATGAAAATTAGACTACCAAAACAATTCGGTTTAACATTCTCACTTATTTGCACACTACACTTTTTTTCGTTTGCACAAAACGAAGTGCAATCTGAGAAGCAAAGCATGTTTAAACCAAATAAAGAATCTTTTAAGCAATACAAATATCCTGAATGGTTCCGGGATGCAAAGTTTGGAATCTGGGCGCACTGGGGCCCGCAGGCTGTTCCACGGCAGGGAGATTGGTATGCAAGAAAAATGTATGAAGAAGGAAGCGACGATTATAAATATCATGTAGCCCACTATGGTCATCCTTCAAAGTTTGGATATAAAGACATCATTCCTTTGTGGAAAGCGGAAAAATGGGATCCTGAAAAATTGATGGCGCTTTATAAAAAAGCGGGGGCAAAATATTTTGTAAGCATGGGCACACACCACGATGATTTTTTTCTCTGGAATTCAAAAATTCATAAATGGAACGCAGTGAACTATGGACCAAAAAAAGATGTGGTTGGGATATGGCAGGCGGCGGCAAAAAAAGAAGGTTTACGGTTTGGCGTATCCGAACATTTGGCCGCAAGTTTTACATGGTTCCAGGCGAGTCATCGCAGCGACACGGCCGGGCCTATGAAGGGTGTTCCCTATGATGGGGCAAATCCAATGTACCAGGACCTTTATCATGGAAAAGCAGACGCCAGTGATCATGGATGGCTAAGTACAAATATGGAATGGCAAAGGGAATGGCTTTTCAGTACTAACGAACTTATTGATAACTATCATCCTGATCTTCTTTACTCCGACAGCCAATTGCCTTTTGGGGAATATGGAGAAAGCATGCTGGCTCATTATTATAACGAAGATATAGCGAATAACCACGGAAATCTTGAAGCAGTTTATACCTGCAAAGAACCTTCCGACGGAATGTGGGTGCAGGACTTGGAACGCGGCGTCCAGGATTCACTAAGTCCTTTTCCGTGGCAAACTGATACATCTATTGGTGATTGGTTTTACAGAACAGGACAGAAATATAAGAGTGCAGATGATGTTATAAAATTACTCGTAGATATTGTAAGTAAAAACGGAAACCTTCTGCTGAACGTAGTACAAACTCCCGAGGGCGATCTTGAACCGGATGTTCTTAAAATAGTGGAAGGAATCG
>CBIGQT010000066.1:0-9341 GCA_966191655.1 uncultured Ginsengibacter sp. | reverse complement strand
CTGAATCTGTAATACCTGTTGCCACATTATTCATCTATAAAAAATATTTGAAAATGCCCTGAATGTTTCAGGGCATTTATTATTTATACATTTAATTTATTATAACATTGCCCTGATCAATGTCTGCGTTCACCTTCTCCTACCGGCTCTGTCTGCGGAATAAAGTCCCTTCCATCTTTACCATAATCATAAGCCCAACGATGAACTTCAGGAATTTCTCCCGGCCAGTTTCCGTGCATATGTTTAATTGGTGTGGTCCATTCCAGCGTATTGGCTCCCCAGGGATTTTTAGTGGTAACCTTTCTTCCTTTAAAAATGGAATAGAAGAAATTAAAAATAAATAGCAGTTGAACCGAAAATACTATTAAAGCAACAACACTTATAAACTCATTCAAACCACCAAACATTTTAAACGACTCCCAATTACTAAAATCATAATAACGCCTTGGCATACCCGCTAATCCTTCATAATGCATTGGCCAGAATATGCAATAGGCTCCGGCTATCGTGATCCAAAAATGAATATAAGCAAGCGTGTTATTCATATATCGTCCATACATTTTGGGGTACCAGTGATAAATACCGGCAAACATCCCAAACATAGAAGCGACGCCCATTACCAAATGAAAGTGGGCAATTACAAAATAGGTATCGTGTAAATGAATATCTAAAGACGAATTACCCAACCATATACCGGTTAGCCCTCCTGAAATAAACAAGCTGACAAAGCCAATTGCAAAAAGCATGGCAGGTGTAAAACGGATATTTCCCTTCCATAAAGTAGTAAGCCAGTTAAATACCTTAATGGCAGAGGGAACGGCTATGAGCAAAGTTAATAGTACAAAGAAAGAACCCAGGAATGGATTGAGACCTGTTACAAACATGTGATGGGCCCAAACCATAAATGATAATGCGGCAATAGCAAAAAGCGAACCTACCATTGCCATATAACCAAATATCGGTTTCCTGGAATTGACTGATATAATTTCTGATGTCATTCCCATTGCAGGCAAGGCAATAATGTATACTTCAGGATGACCTAAGAACCAAAATAAATGTTGGAACAAAATAGGACTGCCACCTTCATTGGGAAGTATTTGCCCATTAACATAAATATCACTAAGGAAGAAGCTGGTTCCAAGATGCCTGTCAAATAATAATAATACGCAACCTGAGAGTAAAACGGGAAAAGATAATACTCCCAAAACTGCTGTAAAGAAAAATGCCCAAATGGTGAGCGGAAGCCTGGTCATACTCATTCCCTTAGTACGCATATTTAGTATGGTTGAAATATAATTTAACCCACCGAGAAGCTGTGAAATGATAAACAGGGACATACTTAAAAGCCATAAATCCATTCCAATTTTAGCGCCGTCCGATGCCTGCCCTAATGCACTCAAAGGTGGATATATTGTCCATCCTCCGCTGGCAGGGCCTGTTTGCATAAACAAGGAAGAAAACATAACTATTGACGCGGAAAAGAAAAACCAGTATGAAAGCATGTTTAAAAAGGGTGAAGCCATATCTCTGGCACCTGCCTGAAAAGGAATAAGAAAGTTAGAAAACGTTCCACTCAAACCTGCTGTTAATACAAAGAATACAAGAATAGTTCCGTGCATTGTTACAAGGGCATAATAAAATTCCGGATCAATCTTTCCTCCCTTTCCCCAATGTCCTATCACGTCTTCGAGAAATGGAAAAGTCTGATCAGGATACCCAAGTTGTAACCTGAATACCACTGAAAATAAACCGCCAATAACAGCCCATATTATTCCGGTAATAAGAAATTGTTTAGAGATCATTTTATGATCCTGACTAAAAACATATTTAGTTATAAACGTTTCTTTATGGTGATGCACGTGTGCTTCATGGCCCAGGTCATGCACTGCCAGCGGAATTTCATGGATAACTTCATCATTGTTCATAATAACATATTTTGTAAAGCTCTTCAGCTAAATTTTATTTTTTAATATTCTGTGCAACAGTTTTTGAAGTTGAATCGTGAACTGCTACTTTATCGGGATCTAGATCCGGAAAAGCTTTATAATATTCCGGTTTTTGACTTGCCATATAGGCATCAAATTCCTGTTGCGTTTCAACAATAATTACTCCACGCATGGTATAGTGGCCTCTTCCGCATAATTGATCACATGCTATCTCATAAGTAAAATCAGGATTATCTGTTCTTACCTTCATTTGCGCAGTTGTGTAAATAGGAGTGAACCATAAAGTTGTAGGCGTGCCGGGAACCGCGTCCATCTTCATACGAAAATGGGGAAGCCCAACATCATGTATTACATCCTGTGAATTGATAACCAGTTTAACAGGTTTATTTACTACCACGTGCATGGTAGTTGCTACGTGTATATCATCATGGCTTGCTGCGTCTGCCCAATCAACACCCAAGGGATTGCCTTTTGCAGCATCAGTGAGTTTATAATTTTTTCTTCCAAGAATGCCATCTTTTCCCGGATATCTTATTTCCCAGCCAAACTGGTGACCGGTAATTTCAACTAACTGTGAGCCTTTTGGTGCATCTGAAGTAAACTTGAACCAATACTTCAAGCCAAATACTACTAAAACAGTTAGTACAATAGCCGGAATACCGGTCCAGATCAATTCAAGCTTATTACTATGAGTAAAATATAATGGCTTTCTTTTATCGCTTTCCTGGTATTTAAATGAAAACCAAAACAATAATATTTGAGTAATAAAAAAAACTATTGATGTTACAGCAATAGTAATCCAAAGCATCGTATCAATGCTTTTTCCCTCTTCAGATGCTGCGCCATGTACAAATAAAGTTTTGGGGTAATATAGCTTATTGCAATACCATACTCCAATAAGCCCGGCAATTAAGAAGGCAATCATAAAAAATCCATTTATCTTATTATTCTGCTTCCTGGATTTTTCTTCACCTTTTAAAATGCTCACATACTCACTGGCCTTTGATATCTGGAAAATAACCAGAAAAATCAGCACAATGATCGCTATCAAAAAAAAGTCAGTCATGATTCTTATTTTTTCCCAATATCACCATTACTAATTAAGGCTCAAAGGTACTTTTGATGTTTTTATTTCTGTTATTATTTGCTTTTTAATTTTAAAACTATGTATGATGAACAATACTTTCTTTAAGAAACGGATCATTCATTGGAGTCATCGGCACCTTTGATGCGTATCTGCTTACTCCCCACATTATAAAACCAATAAACCCTAACGGAATTCCAATTTCAAACCAGCTCATGTGTGGATTATCTTTTACTGTGCCTGGCATTATCATTAGATAAAAATCTATCCAGTGTCCGAAAATAAGTAATACACACATAAATGTTACAATAGTATAGTTTCTTTTGGATGCCCTCTTCATAAATATCAGGAAAGGACATATAAAATTTAAGACCAGGTTTAAATAAAATAATCCTTCATAAGTTCCGTGAAAACGTGTTTTGAAATACACGGTTTCATCAGGAATGTTGCCATACCAGATTAACATGAACTGATCGAACCACAAATAAGTCCACAATATAGAAAAGGCAAACATAAACTTTCCTAAATCCTGCAAATGTTCCTGGGTAACAAATTCCAGTTGACCTTGATTTTTAAAATAAACAACAAATATGGTAATAAGCGCCATACCTGAAACAAAAGTGCTTCCGAACGTATACCAACTAAACATAGTACTGTACCAATGTGCGTCTATACTCATGATCCATAGCCAGGGAATTGTAGAGCCAACAGACAATCCGAATGTCACAACGTAAAAGGCTGCCCAAAAGAAATTCCTGTTCATCCACTTTTTTCCTGTCTCATAATCCATAGTGCCCATATTATCGCTTTCCCTGCTAAAGTCTCTTAATTTCTTGCTTATTAACGACCAAAGCCCTATGAATAAAATAGAGGTAATTGAATAAAATGTAGGATTTAAAAAGCTTGATTTTCCTTTAAGCACTTCATCATGATTCACTACCTCTTTATCGAGCCAGGGATAAATATCGCTGCGATGACCAAATACAATACTAAATATAATCACCAAAGTAAGAATTGCCATTAATGGCACCACTGATGAAATGGCTTCCGTAACCCTGCGAAAGGCAGTTTGCCACCCCGACATTGCCAGAATACAAAAAAAAATAAAAAAAGTAGCTGTATTTAAAAGAAACATCCAGAACAAACCATTTTGAAGCAATACTGCCCAAAAGCGTGTACTGTTTAAATTGCCACCGTGCGATCCGGCAGCCGGATTTAGAAAGATAACTCCTAATATTAAAGTAAGCAATCCTGCAATCATAAATCCGGCTGAAAACTTTTTATAAATTGCCGGTGTTACATACTGATTGTTCATTAAAATTATTTTTTGAATTAAGCTTTATTTTTTTACAGTTGCAGAATCTTTAACGGTGTTTGTTGACGTTGTGGTTGAATCTGTTGTGGCTGCTTCACTCCCTTTCACCTGTTGTGATTTTACATATTGTATTACCATCCATCTTTGCGTACGGGTTAACTGGGAGGCGTAACTTCCCATATTATTTTTCCCATAGGTTACAGAATAAAACATAGTACCAACGGGCATATCTACATATTGCTTCAGCGTTAAATTTGCAACCGCTGGTATTTTCCCCCCCGTTGATAAAGGACCTTGCGCATCTAATTTTGGTCCATGGCAAATGGCGCAATTAATATTAAATAATCTTTGGGCCTCTCCCATTTGCACAGTGTCTAACGGGGGTAAAGGATCTTTAACCTCTCTGCTTTGCGCATATCCTGCAGAATCTTTTGATAAGGTGAAAGGAAACAGGTCACCTCTTCTTATAGTTCCTTCAACAGGATAGGGAATATAATTTATGTTCTCATCTTTTAAATTATTGGGAGCATACGCTTCGTAAGCACGGCTATAAGTCATATCGGGCATATAGATTTTGCCAGGCTCACGCTTGCTATCACAACTTTCAAATACTGTTACCAGTGTTGCCATCAACAAAAAAGCAATAAGAATTTTTATTTTTTTCATACTTCAAAAATAATATCCAATCAATTTTATTTAAAAAAAATCTCCTGGCAACAATTACAAAGTTTATTAATATCCTACTTCTTCCGTTTTATATAATTTTTGCTCCTGATCATACCTGCCAAACCACCATCCATCTTCGGCTTCCTGAACATTTATTTCTATAGCCCCAGTGTTTTGCAGGAAACTTTGAATTTCTATTTCATTTGATTTTGCTGTGCATTCAATCACCATTACAAAAAGATCATCTGTAGCCCTGGGATGAAAATGGTGTTTTTTTACACCAGGCATCATTTTACACAACCAGCAAAATGTTAATACCATTCCTACGGCAGATAATAAAACGGTAAGCTCAAATGTAATAGGTATAAATGCAGGTAAAGGAAAATGCGGTTTCCCTCCAATGTTCAAAGGCCAATCTGTGGTAAATATCCAGCCCATGCCTCCAACAGCAATGCTTGTTCCGGTCATTCCAAAAATAAAGCCTGCTGTATGTAAACTTGTTTCTCTTAATCCTAAAGCATGGTCCAGGCCATGCATGGGAAATGGGGTATATACATCATGAATTTTATACCCTGCTCTCCTTACATTTTTAACGGCAGGGAACAAAACTTTTTCATCATCGAAACAACCTACTACAAATTTTTTTCTCATATAATTACCTCCCAAATTTCCCTGGAACAGGAATTATTTAAAGTACTTTTTATTAGAATATTTTTCATTTATTTAGAAAGTATTTTTAATGGGCATGTTCAACTTCTTCAATATAAAATTTTTCCGAATCCATTCTTTCTGTTGGTGTCATTTTCTTTTTATAATCCTCTCCGCTGGTTTTTAATATCGCCTTTATTTCTGCAACAGCAATTACCGGGAAATACTTGGCAAAAATAAAATAACAGGTAAAAAACAATCCGAAGGTTCCAAGATAAAATCCAATTTCCCAAATGGTCGGGCTATAATAATTACTCCACGAAGAGGGAAGAAAATCTCTGTAGATAGACGTTACTATAATAACAAACCGCTCAAACCACATCCCTACATTCACCAACACGGCCATAAAAAAGGTGAAGGTTATATTTCTCCGCAATTTCTTTGACCAGAATAGTTGTGGCGATACAACATTACAAAACATCATACCATAATATGCCCAGCCATAAGGACTAAAAATATTCACACGGTTTTGACGAAACGCCCACCATTCGTATTGATTGCCGCTATACCATGCAATAAACAATTCGGTTAAATAGGCAATACCAACAATGGAACCTGTAAGAACAATTACTTTATTCATTGCTTCAATATGGCCGACCGTTATATAATCTTCGAGATGTAAAACTTTCCGTGTAATAATTAAAAGGGATTGCACCATTGCAAATCCGGAGAAGATGGCACCCGCAACAAAGTAAGGAGGAAATATGGTTGTGTGCCAGCCCGGAATTACCGATGTAGCAAAGTCCATAGATACAATTGTATGAACTGATAATACCAGGGGAGTTGCCAGGCCTGCTAAAACAAGTGAAAGGCTTTCATGACGTTGCCAATGTTTCGTACTTCCTGTCCATCCGAACGAAGCAAGACCGTAAAACATTTTTCTAAACTTAGTCTTCGCCCTGTCTCTAACGGTAGCTAAATCTGGCAACAAACCCGAGTACCAGAATAATAATGAAACAGTGAAATAGGTTGATACCGCAAATACATCCCACAACAAAGCCGAATTAAAATTTGGCCAAAGTGGACCACGGCTATTCGGATAAGGCATTACGTAAAATCCAACCCAAACACGTCCCATGTGAAATATTGGAAATTGTCCTGCACACATCACAGCAAAAATTGTCATTGCTTCCGCCGCCCTGTTCACTCCTGTTCTCCATCCCTGCCGGAACAACAAAAGAATTGCAGAAATTAAAGTTCCTGCATGTCCGATACCGATCCACCACACAAAGTTGGTAATATCCCAGCCCCAGCCAATAGTATGGTTCAGGTTCCATTGCCCGATACCATATGCTACTTCTCTGTAAACAGAATACACACCGAAAAGTAAAAGACCTATAGCGATAGAAAGTCCGATGAACCAAAGCCTTCCGGGTTTAGCTTCAATAGGTCCAATAATATCTTCCGTTATCTGGTGATAATCTTTATCACCATCTACCAAAGGTTCCCTTAATTGGGATTCGTATTTTAATAATGACATATTCTATTTTAGCTTTTGCTACAGTTTGAATTCTGTGTTCTAAATTTATCGATCCATTAAAAATATTAGCTTTCCCTTTCAGTTAAGTTTCCTACTTTCCTATCCGTATTCCTAATCTTTTCAAGATAATTTAGATTGGGTAATGTATGTAACTCCTGAAGCACATAAAATTTTCTTTCCGCTTGTTCCCTGGCTCTTAACCTGGCAATTTTACTGTCTTTATCATTTACATTCCCAAACATTATAGCGTGCGTAGGACAAGCCTGCATGCACGCTGTTTTTACTTCCTGATCTTTTAAAGGACGATCTTCTTTTTTAGCATTTAATTTTCCTTCCTGGCAACGTTGCACACAAAAACTACATTTTTCCATTACCCCTCTTGAGCGAACCGTTACGTCAGGGTTCAGCACCATTCTTTCTAAATCTGCATTTAATTCTGTAGTTGCAGCAGAAATAATTCCTCTTTGATTATCAGGGAAGCTATCCGCGCCATTGTAATCTGCCCAATTGAAACGACGAACTTTATAAGGACAATTATTTGCACAATATTTTGTTCCGATACAACGGTTATATATCATTTGGTTAAGTCCCTCACTGCTATGGTTAGTCGCAGATACCGGACATACATTTTCGCATGGAGCATTATCACATTGCTGGCAAGTCATCGGCTGAAAAACAATATCAGGGTTTTCAGGATCACCGGTAAAATACCTGTCAATACGAATCCATTGCATATCATGAAATCTTGACACTTCATATTTACCCACAGTAGAAATATTATTTTCAGCAACACAGGCTACGGTACATGCAGAACATCCTATACAAGTGCTAAGATCAATACTCATTCCCCATTTAATACCAGGTTTGTCAAAAACGCCGTATAGTGTTCCATCCCGCTCATAATTTTCTCCATATCTTTTTAATTCATTATCGACTTCTTCCTGCAATTCATCCGGCCTTGCAATAAAATTTGCAAGGGTTGTTTCTCTTACTACTGCACGGCCTTCTGTAATTTGATGAACCTGCGTTTGCGCAATCGGATAAGTATTTCCTGTTTTTTCTATAGTTACCGGGGCGGAATAACTAACAGTTGTTCCATTATAAACAGCAAGCGGATAAACATTTACTCCGACGCCATTTGCTGCGGGGCCTATGTATTCGGCAGTTTTTTCTTTGTTACTACTTTGTCTTCCATATCCTACGGCCATTGCAATTACCTGCGGGTGAATTCCCGGCATTATCAATATGGGAATTTCTATAGATTTTCCATTCGACGTAATTTTTATAACCGGCTTATGAATATTAACTTCATATTTATCCATATCACGCTGGTTATATATATCCACGCCAAATAATGATTTTCCCATTTGCGGAGAAATCATTGCGTAGTTATCCCAGGTGGCTTTTGAAATGGGATCACTTACTTCCTGTAACCATGCATTATTTGCACGGTTGCCTGTGCCAAGGGATACCTTTTGATATAATACTAATTCAATCTCGCTGCCTTTTATATTACCAATTTTAGAAGATGCGTCTGAAACATTTCCGGAAAATGTTCCACCTGACATAGTTATCGCCGGTATGGCGGCGTTTGTTTTTTGAGAGGCAGAATCTGATATTTCTTCTGCAGAGCTAACTCCCGCGGTTGCAGATGTTAACTCAGAAACGTTGGCAAAGGAAGGTTGGGTTTTCAATATGGAATTTTCCATTACTCCATCCTGCAAAAATTTGTCAAAATTATCAATCCCTAACTTTTGATCATTAATCCAGTAATTTCTAAAATATGCTTCGTATTCATTCGCATTGCCTGTAAGTTTCAAAAGGGAAGTTTCAAACTGGCGTGTTTTGAATAAAGGATGGATAAGGGGCTGTATGATACTTACATAACCTGTTTGCTGTTCCGCATCCCCCCAGCATTCCAGCCAGTGATGAGAAGGAACTATATATTTACAGAGTTCCGTTGTCTCGTCCATTTTCTCGCTATAGGAAACAGTGAAAGGACATTTTTTTATTCCGGCAATAAATTTATCGGCACTAAAAAAACTATATGCAGGATTGGCGCCGTAAACCAGTAATGCACCAACATTTCCAGCATTAAGGTCTTCGGTAAGGGTAATCATATCTGCGTCTATCCCATGGCGG
>CBIGQT010000065.1:0-9365 GCA_966191655.1 uncultured Ginsengibacter sp. | reverse complement strand
CGTACATTTAATATTAGTAGGTTTATAAAGTTAATGAAGAAGTTTATCATAATAATATTGAAATAAAATTGATTCTTTCTCATTTCGTAGAGCTATTTCCCCATAACTAAGGATTATTTATTTTTTTAAAATAAATGATATCCCTGTGTTTATTGGGAAAATCGCCTATTTATTGCAGATAATTTTTTGGCAAACTTTTATATTAGTCATCATAGTATCAATTTTTTTAACCTTAATTTTTTTAACATGGGAAATCTATTGTATGTGATTGCAGTTATTCTGGTAATTATATGGGCAATTAGCTTTTTAGGCGGCTATTATACCGGCGGGCTGATTCATATATTATTAGTTATTGCAATTATTGTAGTCTTATTACGAGTTATCAGAGGCGCCGCCTGATTAATTTTCGACCCTAAAATTATTTTACAGAAGACTGGAACCTAAAGAAAATACAAAAACATGCTGATGTTATACATTAGAAATTTGTAACAAAAAATCAGCAGTAAATCAGGAAAGCAAAGAACAGCTATTTAATGGATTAGTTTCTTCGACGCTTTCCTAAAAAAACTAAACCCTCATTCATTAACTTGCGTGAGGGTTTTTACATATCATCATGACAATAAACAATCATTCACCTTTGTATGTAAAACTGGGTTTTAAATTCCTGGTTATTTTTTTTATTTGTTACTTTATTAATGTTGCGCAAAATATTTTAATTCCTTTTGCTTTTGCTTGTCTTCTTTCTGTACTGCTGTTACCCATTGTTAATTTTTTAGAATCACATAAATTTTCAAGGGTTATATCAATAGCTATCTCTATTATTTTGGCGATAGGTTTTATTGCGGGCATCATTTATTTTCTTAGCAGTCAGATTGCCAGTTTTATGCAGGATATTCCCTCTATAAAACAACATATAAATGAACACTTCATTTCGCTTCAAAACTGGATAAAAGAAAAACTGAACATTTCTTTGAGGGAGCAGAATCAATATTTGAACGAACAGCCAGATAAACTAACGTCGACCTGAATCGGTTATATAATGAATACTTTTTTTTCAATAACAGAAGCCCTTATGTTATTAATCCTAATGCCCATTTATACTTTTCTTCTATTATTCTATAAAGATCATATCCGTAAATTTTTATTTGCAATTTTCAAAAAAGAACATGCCCCAGGTATAAAAAATGTTCTCTCCCAAACAAAGCTCATGATAAGAAGCTATATGGTTGGAATTTTAATTGAAATGAGTATTGTTGCCACAGCAAATTCTACAGGGCTTGTATTACTTGGAGTTAAGTATGCGGTTTTTTTTGGTGTGCTGGCCGCAGTATTAAATCTGGTGCCTTACATAGGAATGTTTACTGCTACCCTCTTTACAGTCTTGGTTTCATTAACTACAACCGACGACACAAGCAAGATTATATGGATAATTGTAATATTTTATAGTGTGCACATTGTAGATGTAAATTTCTTAATGCCCAGAATAGTTGCCTCACGGTTACGTATAAACGCGTTAATTTCAATTTTAGGAGTAGTAATAGGGGGAGCTTTAACCGGTATTTCCGGTCTTTTCCTTTCTATACCTACCATTGCATTTCTTAAAATTATATGTGATGAAGTGGAAGAGTTAAAACCCTGGGGCTTGCTAATGGGAGACGAAACCACCTATTCAAAAAAATCGAAGCTTTATAAAAGGCTGGAAAATATTTCAATAAAAAAAATATCAAAGCAGAACCGAAAAACTAATACTTAATTTTTTATTCCTATTCTAACCTTACCATTCTTTTTTTTTATGCAAAATTGAAAGAGATTGTAAATGTTGTTCCCTTCCCTAACTGGCTTTCTACAGTAATTTTTGCATTATGCGCCAGTATAATATTTTGTGTATTAGTAAGGCCGAGACCCGTACCTTTTTCTTTTGTTGTAAAATAAGGTTCAAAAAGTCTTGCTACATCTTCTTTTGCCATACCTCTGCCCGTATCTGTAATTTTAATGACACAACGGTTGTTCCGGTTTTCGGTATTCAGGCGAAGAGTGCCCCGGTCATCCATAGCTTCAATGGCATTTACAATAATATTTAAAAAAGCAATTTTTATCTTTTCCTGGTCTACTAAAACAGGACAAATATCTTTATCATAATCTTTCACAACATTTATTTGCTTCAATTCAATTCTGTCAGAAGCAAACTCCAGGCTGCTATCCAGAACATCGTTGATGGATGCTTTTATATATTGGAGTTCCGAAATTTTTGTAGAATCAAGGAGATCGCTGATGAGTTGATTTATTCTATTCGAGTTTCTCGAAATCATTTTGAATAATATGTCCACATCTTCATTTGAGGGAATTTCATTTTTTAATTGCTCGGCGGCAAGATTGATATTGGTCAATGGATTTCTCACCTCATGGGCGATGGTCCGGGAGATTCTGCCTGTAACCGCAAATTTTTCAATGTTTCTTAACTCTTCTAACTCTATATTTAAAGCTGCAAGCTCATCCACTCTTAATTCCAATTGTTGGCGGTAGGCAGTTGCTTTTTGGCTGGCTTCACGTTTAGCCTTATTTTCTTTATTAAAGGTAACTATTGAATAAAATGTTAAGAGGATGGCGGCAATAAGCGATACAATTGTGAAATCCTTAATAATATTAGAGTATTTTGCTAATTGACCGTTTCTTTCCTGCCATAACTGTCGCTCTTCATTTTGAACCTGGTGAGTGAAATCTTCTACCTTATTCATTTTATTAATTTCCTGGTTTCTTCTATCAAAAAGTTTATTTGTAATATTATGAGTTGAATCAAAAATTAAGATTGCACTTTCTACGTATGAAAGTTTATCATTGATAAGAACTTTGAGAGAATCTATATTCCTTTGCTGGGAAGCATTATCTCTTGTAAGATATTTTATATGCTTCAAGGCTGAATCAGCATTTTTCCGGCTATCGTTGTATTTAAGAAGTAGTTGCCTGTCATTAGTAAGAATGTAGCCACGTGCAGCAGATTCGCATTGTGTAACATAACCAATAACGTTATCAAGGGTATGAATTACGTCGTTGGAATGATTTACCAATGCTGATTGTTTCATAACGTTTTGGGTAGAAACAAAAGAAACTATATAAGAAACAAGTAAAATAATAAACGCACCAAGATAACCCCAGCGAGTACGGTCAGCAATTTTATCAACTATATTTTTGATCATCTTGCGCGGGAGTTACAAATAAATAAGAGCTTAAAAGTAGTAAGGGTGTAATAAATAGGTGTTACTTAAATTATAAAAATAAATATTAATAAAAACAACTTAATAAAAATATAAGCTGGTCAAATAAAATTTTTGCAATGCCCAAATAAAAGATAATCGAATCGCCAGTCTTGAAATGCCCGCTATCTTTTGTTATTTTTTTCCTGCTTTGCTAATAAGCCAGAAAATAACCACGACTATTAATACAACACCAATAACACCAAACCATACCCCCGCTTTAAAAATACCTGCAATAGCATGACAACTACTGAGAGTAAAGGCCATTAACAGCATTGAAAAAAAAATTGTTTTGAGATTAAAATTGTCCATTTTTATTTTTTTTGTTGATGTGAATTACTTATTCAATGAATATTTCTTAATCAGTTAAAAAAAGCCAGGCTAAATTATTTGCAGCCCGGCTTTTAACCTTAATGACTTTATGCCAGTAATATATTTTCATCTTCTCTCCGGGCATAAATCAAGTTTGTTTTCAAGGGGATAAATTATGAAACTTCATTCGCCGCTTCCACATTTATATTATTCTCATCAATCTTTGTAAGCTTTTCATCCGTTTCCTTTTCTTCTTCTAAAGTTTTATACAAAATGTCAGCCATCTTATTAAGATTTAAAGTTTTCGCAAGTTGAGTAAGGCCGCCGTAGGTGGATATTTCATAATGCTCAACTTTTTGGGCTGCCAGTATAATTCCTACATCTCTTGTAATAGAGCCATCTTCTGTTTCACTTATAATATCATCCCCTTCTTTTGTAATGCCCGCCATCGCTTCACATTTTTTTGCCTCGGGGATTTTATCCAATAACTCAAAAACGTCCTCCAGCCTCGCAACGTGAGTTTTCGTTACTTCCAAATGCTCACTTATGGCATTTTTCAGTGCCCGGGTTGTAGTTGCTTTTTGCATTTTGGGTAATACTTTTACCAAATGTTTTTCGGCCCAGTAAATATCTTTCAGTTCGTCAACAAAAAATTCTTTTAACATTGATGTATCATCTTTTAATAAAGAGTTATCTTCCTTTGAAGCTAATTTCTTTCCATTTTGTGAATTTGTCATTTTTAATATTTTTCATGATTAATTTGTAAGCATCTATTAAAATACTATGCCAGAACAGATTTGTCAGGAAGCATATCGCCACACATCATTAATAAACATTTTAGCCTTTGGGTTTATGGATAAACACCGAAGCTTCGCGGTATGGGAAAAAAATTACTCATATTAATATTTCCGATCCGATAATTTTTATGATTTAACTTTATTTGAAAGCCTTTGCTGGGTTGACATTATAGCTGCTTCTTTGTAACTTTATTTTTATTGGCAGCATATTTTATGTATATTATGGTGAAATATTTATTTTTAAAAATTTAAACTTACAACTATGGGTTCAGGAAAAGTATTAGCGAGTGTTTTAGCAGGTGCCGCAGCCGGCGCTATATTAGGCATTTTATTCGCACCTGATAAAGGAACGGAAACAAGACGAAAAATTGCAGAAAAAGGGTCCGATCTGGCAGGATCTGTAAAAGATAAATACAGCGAATATGCTGATGTTATCTCTGACAAGTATGATGCTGCAAAACAAAAGTTATCTGGTTATGTTTCTGAAGGAAAGGACATGGTAAGCCAGGCAAAAGAAAAAGCGAACGCTATGAAAGGTGATGTAAGAAACTCTATGAATTCGTGATTCATTCTTCTTACATCGGAATATTTACAGGTCCGGTGATAAATGATAAAAATGGAAAGTAATCCTACGAATGTGGAAGAGTTGTTTCAAAAAGTAAGAGACTACGCAGAAGTACGTTTTGACTTATTTAAGCTTAAGAGCATAAATAAAGTTTCTGGTTTTATGTCGTCTGTGGTTACAATGATTATTTTAATAGCCCTGTTTAGTACGGTGATGCTTTGCGTAACTATCGGAGGCGCTCTTTTAATAGGAAGATGGGTTGGTAGCGGTTATGGGGGCTTTTTTATTGTTGGGGGCATTTATCTTATTATCGGACTTGTAATATATTCGATGCGTGATAAATTAATTAAGGGTAAAATAAGCAATAAGTTAGTAAAAGAGTTAACGGATTAAAAGATTTTAAAAAATTAGCAGATGAATGATGCAGAAATTTCACGTGATAATTCCGGAAAAATTAATAACGTTTCTGATCTGGAGATGGCAGTAAAAAGATTGGAAAGAAAAAAATTATTACTGGAAGAAAATTTAAAAGATGAATTTCATACCATTCTTGAAAGCCTGAAGCCGGCTAATATATTAAAACATACCATTCATGAAGTTCAGAAATCTACTGAAATAAAACATAATCTCTTTAAAGTTGCCTTAGGTTTGGGTGCAGGATATTTCTCAAGAAAACTTGTTGTAGGTAAATCCGCAGGTATCGTAAAAAAGGCGCTGGGAACAGCTTTGCAATATGGCATTACGAATTTTATTTCTAAAAAAAATGATAACGAAGAAGGTAATCATTCTCCAAAGAAAAAAAATCTCTTCAAACGCATTCTTTCTATTTAAGCTCCCATATTTTTTAAACATTTATTAAGATCAATGCCCTTCCCAAGAACTCCTTTAAAAATATCTCCGTTTTTTTCTACACGCTGTTGAATATTATGAATTGTAAACTGCTTTGGAGATAATCCTTTTTTTACTTCTTTCCAAAGCAATGGTGTTGATACGGTAACTCCATCTTTTGGACGTAAGCTATAAACAGAAGCAATTGTTTGCCCCTTTCGGTTTTGTAAATAGTCCATGTAAATTTTTTTATTACTCCTTTTTTGAAGATTTCTTTCAAGCGTAGTAGAATCCTTTAATTCTTCGTGAGCCATCATGCAAACGATATAGGCAAAATCCTTTACCTGTTCATAGGTATATTTTTTTTCGGTGGGAACGTACACATGTAAACCCGAAGCACCCGATGTTTTACAAAAGCATTCGGCCCCGGCCTTATCTAAAACCTGTTTAACAATGTTAGCCGCATCTATTACCTGTTCAAAAGTATTTTTTTCTGAAGGGTCAATATCTATAATCAGGTAATCTGGTTTATTTAACGATTTTACAGTTGAATGCCATGGATTAATTTCTATGCAACCCAGATTATTCATATACGTCAATGTTGCTTCATTATCACAAACGATGTAATCAATTTCTTTTTGATTTGATTCAGAAAATATTTTTTTGCTTTTTACATAAGACGGAACGTTTCCGGCTGCATCTTTTTGAAAAAATCCCTTATCGTGAATACCATTAGGATTTCTTAATAACGATTCGGGACGTCCCTTTAAATAAGGAAGAATATAATCAGCCATAGAAATATAATAGTTGATAACATCACCTTTGGTTACGCCATCTTCAGGAAAATAAATTTTATTAAGATGGGTAGCTTTTACTTTTGATTTTCCAAAAGTAAAAATAGTATCATCTTTATTTGAATCTTCTTCGGTTTCCGAAGGTTTATCTTTTACTTTTGATATTAATTTTGTTTTGGCCATATTTACTTCATTGATATTTTTATCATTTCTAAGATGTAAAAAAATGGGTTGTCTCAATTTTCCATCGGCCGTTATTTCAGCAAATTTTACTTCGCAAATTAACTGCGGCGTAACCCATGTTACCGGAGAATTAGTTTTTATTTTTTCATTAAAAGGAGATTTTTCCTGAACCAGCGGTTGAAGTTTTTCATACATTTCTTTCAAAGAATTTTGATTAAAGCCGCCGCCGGTGTGGCCAATATACTTTAGTTTGCTTCCATTCTTAACAGCAAGAATTAAGGCGCCGAAATATTTTCGTGCCCCAGATGGCTGCGTATAACCGGCAATAATAGCTTCCTGAGTTTTGTGATGTTTAATTTTAAGCCAATCTGAAGTTCTTTTACCGGGATAATATTTTGAATCTGCCTTTTTAGCCATAATACCTTCCAGGCCTTTTTCTTTCGAAACTTTAAAGAAGGCTTTCCCTTTTTCAAGGATATGATCTGAATATTTTATGACTTCGTTTGCAGGAATGATCTTTTGAAGCAATTCTTTTCGTTCAAGTAAAGCAAGACCAGTTGTGTCATGCCCGTTTAATTTTAATAAATCAAAAATGTTATATTGGATAGGATGATCAGGGTCTTCGCCATAATGTTGCAATAATTGAAAATCAGGTTTACCTATATCATTTATAACGGCAATTTCACCGTCTATTACAACATCTTCTTTAATTTGCAATAATTGATCTGCTACAATTGGGTATGATGAAAGAAAACTAATACCATTACGGGAATACAATAGAATTTCATTTTTACTTTTTTCGCATATAGCCCTGTAACCATCCCATTTAATTTCAAACAGCCAGTCTTTATCGTCAAAGGGAACATCAGTTTCCTTTGCAAGCATAGGTTTTATAAAATGGCTAAGCTTTCTCCCTTCTGTTATCGAAGTCTGGACGAACTTTTTTTTTTCACGGCAGGCTTTTTATTTTCTTCAAGCCATTTGTTTATAGGCGAGTTTTTTGGCGTTTGCGCTTCACTGTTATATTCTGTATCTACAGCATATCTATCCCTGTGTTTTATTAAAAGCCAGCTATTGTCTTCTTTGCTTTTTAATTTTACCAAAGCGAATTCGCCTTTAAGCTTTTTGCCAAATAATTGAAACTTAAGATCGCCGGATTTAAGGCCTGCACGCAGATTCTTTTCAGCAGTTTTGGTATCAGAATTTTCAATATCCGCATAAGTTCCTTCATCCCATATCTCAACAATGCCAGCCCCATAATTTCCTTCGGGAATATTCCCGGCGAAATCTTTATAATCATAAGGATGATCCTCAACCATCATGGCTAAACGTTTATCTTTAGGGTTAAGTGAAGGACCTTTGGGAACAGCCCAGCTTTTAAGAACGCCATCCAACTCAAGCCTGAAATCATAATGAAGGCGTGAGGCCTTATGCCGCTGTATAACAAATGAAAGTTTTGAGTTTGACTTTTTTACTTTACCCGTCACAGCGGGAGAGCCCGCTGGTTCAGATGTTTGCTTAAAATTTCTTTTTTTATTGTAAAGTGTAAGCGCCATGTTTAAGATGCTTTTTTTCGTTTTACATCGAGACTTGCTTTTAACTGCTCCATTAAATCCTTTGTTTTGTTATGGACTACCTTCATTTGAGGAGCTTTAATTTTCTTACCGCTTGCTTTTGCTTTTATTAATTTCAGAAGCTCGGCATTATAAGTGTCTTTATATTTTGAAATATCAAACTTTGCAGTAAGCTGGTCAATAAGTGTTATAGCCATTTTAAGCTCAGCTGGTTTAACACTGGTGTTTTTGGGAAGCACTAAATCATCCGTAGTTCTTATTTCTTCTTCAAACCTTATGCGGTTTAAAACTATCACATCTTTATCGGGCCTTAATATAGCAAGGCTTTCTTTACTTCTCATTACAAAACTCGCCACACCCACTTTTTTGGTTTTTAGTAAAGCCTGCCGCAACAATTCATAAGGTCTGGTTCCTGATTTATCAGGTTCAAGATAATAGGGAGTTTCATAATAAAGACTACTGATCTCTTCTTCTTTTACAAAATCTGATATCTCAATTGTTTTTGTTTTTTTAGCACTCGCGGCTTCAAAATCTTTATCATCGAGCACAACATATTCATCGTTCAATTTATATCCCTTCACAATATTCCCCCAGGCAACTTCTTTACCTGTTTTTTCATTAATGCGCTGGTATTTAATATGCGAATGATCTTTTTTATCAAGCATATCAAGGTCGAGGTTGCTGCTTTCTGTTGCGCTATATAATTTTACAGGGATGTTTACAAGGCCGAAGCCAATTGCACCTGTCCATATGGGTCGCATAAATTTGTAAATATTTTGTGAGAAAATTGATATAGAAAGTATTGTGCCTTTTTATGAAATCCTTGTTGGTCAACTATTACATAGTTATACTAAGTTACATAAAAAGTTTGCTGAGGAAATAATTCCACGCTCATTATTAATTACAATGAAAAAGATAATAATAGGAAAAACCGCTAACTAATTGATGGACATGGAATGGAATTTTAGCATGAAACCATTAATTTTGCCATCCTTTAAATTGACACCGGTCCCGTAGTTCAATGGATAGAATAGAAGTTTCCTAAACTTTTGATACAGGTT
>CBIGQT010000064.1:0-9393 GCA_966191655.1 uncultured Ginsengibacter sp. | reverse complement strand
AGGTTTTATTATAATCCTGTTAAGTGTTTCCTAAATCATTATGTTTATTCATATAAAACCTTTCATTTTTCTAACTTGCCACCCTTAAATTATTTACATGAAGAATGTTTTACTAATTATTAATATCGTTTTACTCTTTCTTGTTGGTTATTTATATTACCTGCATTTTGATTCAGCAAAAAAACCTGAGGTGCGTCCCAATCCAATTAATGCAGAAAATGGACAAAAAGAAAGTTCCAAGGTGGCATATATTGATCTTGATTCATTACAAAGTAATTATACTTATTATAAAAAAATAAAAGCAGATTTTGAACAAAAGCAATCTGCAGCAAATAACGAAATTGGTGGCATGCAAAAAAAATATCAAACGCGTGCCATGCAGTTGCAGCAAAAAAGTTCAACCATGAACCAACAGGAGCAGGAAGCTGCTATGCAGGAAATTAATAAAATGCAACAGGATCTTCAATCAAGAAAACAGGAAATTGATAATGATCTTTATAATTATAATTCTAAAATGAAAGAGGATATATTATCGCGTATTCAAAATTTTTTAAAGGATTACAATAAAGATGGAAAGTACTCTTATATATTTTCTTACGAGCCTGGGTTTATGTTTTACAAAGATTCTACATTAAATATTACTCCTGATGTAGTTGAAGGTCTCAATAGTATTGAAAATAAAAAATGATTTGACTGAACCAATCTGAAATAAATATTTATCTTCAATCCCGTTTATAAAAACGGGATTTTTTTATGAGTGAACATGCAACTGCTTTCAAGCCAAGTCTTCGCCTTTTTGATGCAACTATGATTGTTGCCGGATCAATGATTGGTTCGGGAATATTTATTGTAAGCGCTGATATTACCCGAAACGTCGGAAGTGCGGGATGGCTAATAACTGTATGGTTACTTACCGGCTTTATGACACTAACTGCAGCGTTGAGTTATGGCGAGTTAAGTGCCATGTTTCCCCGCGCAGGAGGGCAATATGTATACCTTAAGGAAGCTTACAATCCACTTACCGGATTTGTTTATGGATGGAGTTTTTTTGCGGTAATTCAAACCGGTACTATTGCAGCAGTTGGTGTTGCTTTTTCTAAATTTGCAGCTTATCTAATTCCTTCTCTCAGCGAAACAAATTTTTTATTAAAAATAAATATGGGAATAAATGATAAAGGTGCTGAAACTTTTTTTACCATAAGTGTTGCTCAGATCGTTTCAATTTTATTAATCGCTTTTCTTACATGGACTAACACGAAAGGTGTTAAAGGCGGAAAATGGATTCAAAATATTTTTACGTCTACAAAAATTATTTCTTTGTTTGGGTTAATTATAGCGGGTGTTATATTTTTTAAACCCGAAGTTTGGAATAATAACTGGACGGATGCTTTCAATATGAAAAAACTTTCTGAAACAGGTACTATTGAAGGAGTAATTGGCGCAGGTGTTCTTGGTGCAATTGCTGCAAGCATGGTTGGTTCTATCTTCAGCAGCGACGCATGGAATAATGTGACATTTATAGCAGGCGAAATTGAGAATCCGAAGAGAAATATCGGCCTCAGTCTTTTTTTAGGAACCTTTATTGTCACGCTTATTTATGTATGTGCCAACCTCATGTATATTGCCGTATTACCATTGCATGATATTGCGTTCGCACCGCAAGATAGAGTAGCGGTCGCAGCCGCTAATTCAATGTTTGGAAATGCAGGCACTTATGTAATTGCAATAATGATTATGATTTCGACTTTCGGTTGTAACAATGGACTAATTCTTGCGGGTGCAAGAGTTTATTATAGTATGGGTAAAGATGGACTTTTTTTTAAAAAAGCAGCAACATTGAATAAGCATGCTGTTCCTGCGTGGGCGCTTTGGGCACAGTTCGTGGTGGCGTCACTGTTATGCCTTAGCGGAAAGTATGGTGATTTGCTCGACATGATTTCATTTGTTGTGGTTATATTTTATGTACTCACCATTTTTGGAATATTTATTTTAAGAAAAAAAAGACCTGATGCAGAAAGGCCTTATAAAGCTTTTGGCTATCCTGTTTTACCTGCATTGTATATTTTAATGGGAACCACTTTTTGCATTTTATTAATTATTTACAAACCTAATTTTACGTGGCCGGGATTGATAATTGCATTGCTCGGTATTCCTATTTATTATTTAGTTTCATCAAGAAAAAATAATACAAACATTGAATAATGGCTGTTGATTTTGATAAATTGTTTAATGATATTTCAAAAATAAAAGTTGCTGTAATTGGTGATGTGATGTTAGATACTTACTGGTGGGGCAACGTAGAAAGAATTTCTCCTGAGGCGCCTGTCCCAGTTGTTGCTGTTGATAAAAGAGAAAAACGAATTGGGGGAGCCGGAAATGTTGCTTTAAATGTTCAGGCCTTAGGTGCAAACGTTGCAATGCTTACCATTTTAGGTGATGATGAAGACGGAGTTCAACTTAAACAATTATTGCTGGACAATAATATTGATACACGTTTTATTCTCGAAAGTAAAAAAAGAATTACAACCAATAAGATCCGGATTATAAGCCGTAATCAGCAAATGATGCGGCTTGATGCTGAACATACTGATGACATAGATGAAACAGATGAAACAAAATTGAAAGGCCAGATAGAAAAGTATGTTTTGTCGGAGAAACCAAATGTAGTTATTCTTGAAGATTATAATAAAGGAATTCTTACCAAAGATGTTATAGAACATGCTATTGAACTTTGCAATAAAAATAATATTGTTATAACGGTAGACCCTAAACGAAAGAATTTTTTTTCCTATAAAAATGCAACTTTGTTTAAACCAAATTTGCATGAAGTATTCACCAGCCTGAATCTACTTCCTGAAGAAATATCAATTGATTTACTTTCGAACATCCATAATAAGCTGAAAGAAAATTTGAATCATTCCATTTCTATGATTACATTATCTGAAAAAGGAGTTTTCTACCAGGAAAATAATAATAAAAATATAATTCCATCTCATCGCAGGAACATTGCAGATGTAAGTGGCGCAGGCGATACTGTAATTGCGGTCGCTTCATTAGTATATGCTTCTGCGAAAAATATTCATCTCGCAACAGAGGTTGCAAATATAGCGGGGGGTATTGTTTGTGAAGAAGTAGGTACCGCATCTATTAACAAAGAAAAACTTCTCGGGGAATGCAAACAACTTCTGGCCGGTTTTAACTAAGGAATTTTTCCTTCTTATCAATTTATTTTCAATGACCGAAACAATTTAATTTTACTGTATTAATAATTTTTTTAATGATAAAGTTTTCGATTGCTATACACGGAGGTGCCGGAACGATAGTGAAAGAGGATATGACACCTGAACTGGAAATTGAATACAGGAAAGCTCTTGAAGAATCTTTAAATGCAGGCTATGCTGTTTTAGAAAATGGGGGCTCAGCGATTAATGCGGTGAAAGCAGCAGTGGTAATGATGGAAGATAATGTGCTTTTTAATGCAGGCAGAGGATCTGTATTTACAAAAAAAGGATTGAACGAGTTGGATGCGGCAATAATGGATGGAAGTACGTTGGATGCCGGCGCCGTTGCGGGTGTCAGAAACATTCGTAATCCGGTGGAACTTGCTGAAGAAGTTATGATGCACAGCGGACATGTTTTTTTAAGTGGTAAAGGCGCCAATGATTTTGCCATAAAGCAAGGCATCAAATTAGAGCCTGATGAATATTTTTATTCCCAATACCGATATGATCAATGGAAAGAAATAAGAGATAGCGATTTATATCAACTTGATCATAAAAGCGATAAGCTGGTAGGTTTAATGAAAGATAAAAAGTTTGGAACTGTTGGCGCAGTCGCCTGCGATGGCGATGGAAATATTGCAGCAGCAACTTCTACCGGAGGTATGACCAATAAACGTTACGGAAGAATAGGAGACAGCCCGATGATTGGTGTAGGAACCTATGCCAATAATAAAACCTGTGCTATTTCATGTACCGGACATGGAGAGATTTTTATAAAGGCAGTCGCAGCTTATGATGTAAGCTGCCTGATGGAATATAAAAATATGACACTCACGGAAGCTTGTGAAGAAGTTGTTTTAAAAAAATTAGTTGCTTTACATGGAGATGGGGGATTAATTGGCGTTGATGCCAAAGGCAACGTTGCACTGGTTTTTAATAGCGCCGGCATGTATCGTGGTTTTAAAAACTGTGATGGAGATAATCTCATTGCTATTTACGGAAGTTGATTTTAAAAAAGTATGAAGAAAATTGCTTTAATAGTTGCCGGCGGAAAAGGAATAAGAATGAATAATGCTATTCCGAAACAATTCCTTCTTCTGAAAAATAAGCCTGTTTTATATTATTCTATAAAAGCCTTCATAGATGCTTTCGAAAATATTGAAATCATCCTTGTGTTGCCGGCAGAACATATCAGTAAAGGACAGGAAATTATTGATGGATACTTTGATCACTCACGGATACGCATAGCCGAAGGTGGCAGAACCAGGTTTCATTCTGTAAAAAACGGGCTTGCTTTAATAAATGAAGAATGTATCATTTTTGTTCATGATGGAGTTAGATGTTTTATCACTACAGAACTTATAAGAAAATGCTATGACGCTGCAATTGAAATGGGAAATGCGGTGCCTGCCATAGAATGCAGAGATAGTCTGAGATTATTAACTGCTAATGGTAATAAAATTATAGATAGAAATAAAGTGAAGTTTATGCAAACTCCTCAAACTTTTCACAGTAAGATATTATTACCTGCTTATAAAATCGATTATAAAGATAAGTTTACCGATGAAGCCTCGGTTGTAGAAGCGTATGGCATTGCAATAAACTTAATTGAGGGCGAAAAAAATAATATTAAAATTACCACAACCCAGGATTTGTTTATTGCTGAATATATTTTAAGAGAGAAATCTTTTAAAATATGAAAATCCTAAGCCGGCTAAAGGAAGCAGTTGATAAATTAATTTTTTGTTATACTGTAACAAAAAATTTTTCATCATTTCTTAAACTCATCTTGTTTACCAAACTATATAGATTCAGGAAAAAATCTACTAAGTACCTACAGTATCAAAATAAATTTTTCTGCATCTCTCTTGTTATGTTTCCTTCAAATAGAATTTTTTTAAGAACCTATGCAGGAGATATAGATATTTTCTATGAAATTTTTTATAGAAAAATTTATGAATTACCTCTCATCTCAAACAAAGAAGTGATAATTGATGCAGGCGCTAATGTCGGCTTTGCGGCATTATATTTTTTGCATTACCTGCCCGGATCAATTATTTATTGTATTGAACCTGACCCGGAAAATTTTAAGTTTTTACAAAAAAATTTACAGAGCGAAATTGATAAAGGAATAGTGAAACTATTTCTGGCAGCGCTTTCTGATAAAGACGGTTTTTTAAATTTACGGAAGAGCCGCTTTAAATATAATACAGGTGTTACAGAACAAAGAGCTGAAAATTCTATAAAGGTTATTGCTTATACTGTGACAACGTTTCTAAAGAAATTCAATATTGAAAAAGTGAATCTATTTAAAATAGATATTGAAGGCTCAGAAGAAAACATTTTTAAGGCTGATGTTTTCTGGCTAACAAATGTTGGTGAGGTATTGATCGAACTTCATTCAGAGGCCATTAAAATAATGTGTTTCGAAATCATGGAATTACGCGAATTTACTTTGTTGTATCATAACCGTAGGGAGAAAACCGATGTTTTTCATTTAAAAAAAAAAAGCAAGGGATTAAGGTTATTTATTCTAACAAAAGGGTAAGATTGTTCTATAGCCCCGAATTTTCTGTAGAAGAAATTAATAGAGGGAATTTCAGATCCTTCAAAATCAAGAATCAAATTTTGTCCTGAAAATTCTTTTATTAATTCGTGCAATAAAAAATGATTGGCTTCCATGCTACGGCCTTCAGAAAAGGTGGTTGACATAATATTGTAAATCCTTTTTTTATCTTTAAAAAAAATTGCTATTGCAAGTAATTGCTCATCTTTTGAATTCACTTTTCTTACCAAAAGCTGTTCTTTTTCCTTTAAGATAAAACACAATTTCCGGAAATTTTCATAATCTTTCTGCGAAGTATGAAGCTTTGCTGAATAAATGTTCCGGTACGATTCTATTGCGTTCTCAATTTCTTCTGATGAAGTATAAATCAAACTATTTTTATTTGCCTTTTTAATATTTTTTTTCAAATCATTTTTAAAACTCTTTTCAATTTCAGCAAAAGAATTATTCAATGGAAGAATAAGATTACACCTTTCAGTAGTTCCCTTTTTATATTCATTTGCGTAGTTTAAATTTATTGCTGCAAATGGAAATAGCTTTAGTGCTTTATTTAAAAATTCTTCAGTGACATTTTCTGTAAAAGGAATGTTCCCAAATAACCCCGATTGTTGCGTGAAAGCCGGCTGTCTCAAATAGGAAACTCCAAATTTCCTGTTCCATGTTAGTGGCATTACTATTTCATAATCATTTGCAACTAATGCAGACCAGTTTTTACTCATGGCGTCCAGATAAAAGGGATATGCATAAATCAATCCATTGGGGGCGGTATCAATGCAGTGATCCCATTTTTCTTTGTTAATATCTTCATATTGCAGGTAAGAAATTTTCAAAGTGACTTTTTTAAAAAGAAAAAATTTTATAATTGGGGCAGATCAAAAAATTTATAAAATTTGAAATTTTGTATATCAAAACTGAACGAGATATTTTTCCAAAAGCGGTTATCCGGTATGGTTGATTTAAAATAATCGGTATATACTTTACTGTAGATAATCGGGATATAAATATTGACTAAATTTTTTACAAGAGATATTTGTAAGCCTGCATCATAAATAAATTTTCCGGTTGCTGCATTTTGTTTCCATGCTTCCGCATAAGTTCCTGCATCTAAAAATATCTTTAATGGAATTTTTACAGGAAGCAACTCCAAAGGATTAAATTTCTTTGGAAAATCTGTTTCAAAATTTGCTGTAGCCAGCCAGTCGTCTGTTTTGCCAATTTTATTTGCCAATAAGTCTGAACGGACTTTAAAACCTCCGTCTCTTATCATTATTTGCTGCGACCGAAATCCTTCAAATTCATTTCTGCCCATAAAATAATTACTGTAGGTATAATCTTCATAACCATTGGCACCGGTCATATTTAAATGATAACGGTCGGTTTCAAATTCTTTGGTATAGGTCTTGTCGCCTAAATAAATGAATTTACCTCCGAATAGCCTAACGTTCATTCCTCCTCCTTTCGCATAATTAAAGAAATATGTTCCTTCAAATGTAAGACGAATAAAGTCGCTGGATTGCTCTGCCTGTAGTATTCCGGAATAAGGGTAAAGCGCCCGGTTATTTTCAATTCTAAATTGTAGCTGATTAAGATAACGGTTAGCCGTAGGGTAAGAAATTACATCAATCTGATTGACCGTGTCTCTTGTGAACAATAAATTGGTTTCTTTAATAAAATATGTTTTCCACTGAATACTTTTGGTAAAACTACTTGTTGCATTTTTATTTCTGAAAGTGATTTTTAAAGAAGGAACAATTTTTGAAAACCCCAGGTAATTTTTAGTCCCCGTCGAATCAGTAAATTCATCCATCGAAAATTTCCCCCCACTTATTGATAGCTCTGCTTTTCTAATAAAGCCATAACTCAAAATGTTGTATCCTATTTTGCCAATACCGGTAAAAGACTTACTGCCGGTTGCATACATAGGCACTAAAATAAAATGAAATTTAGGTTCGGGTAAGGTATAGTTATGTATAAGACCCCCAATCATAAATTTATCGTAATAGTTATTACCGAAAGCGGGGGAAATAAAAATATAATTATGTCTATCAGTTTCTTTAAGATTAAAAAATGCAGAAAGTTTTATATCCTTTTTTTCTTCCGGCTCAATTTTTCCTTTTTGATATAACATTAAAAAAATTGAATCAACATTTTTTTTGCTTACGTCTTCAACAACTTTTTTAAAATCCCCCGGTTGAGGATGTTTAAATTTCCATCGGTTGTAATACTCATGAAGACAACTGTCAAATAAGGGTTCACCAACATAATCCTCCAAAACTTTCATCCACTTACCTGTTTTATAGTAAGCAATGATGTCGTAATTAATTTCTGAAAAATTTTCGGAAGTAGTTTCAATCGGCTGATCTTTTTTATTGACTATCTCTGTTCTGTATTCGAGATCTGTTTCATCGTCCGGCATTTTATTATTAATGAGATTTTCTTTTTTTAGACCGCCGGTATCGTATTTTATTTTTTCATAACGATTATCAAAATAGGTATTCATGTCCGTAGTTCCAGTTGTGTCCAACCTCATGCTCTATCGTGAGATCAAGCGATTTTTCATCAGATACGGGTGAAATGCTCGTGATAGTCGGATATTCCATTCCGCCGTTAAAGCCCATCTTTGCTTCAACCGCTGATACAATATTGTATGGATATTCACCAAGCCATTTATTTCTTGTTGTTACAGCATCTTTTATAAACCGAATACTGTTTTTCCAGTTATTCTTTCCGGAGGGTGTATAATATGAGTACACATCGATAATTTTTCCGGAACCTAATTTCAATGTATCATGGTTTACAATAAAATTTTTATCCGCGAACCATGCAAAGTCATGAACATTATTCTGGATATAATTAATTGTTTTTGTTTCTTCTTTTTCTTTTGTAATTGAAAACGGATTTTGTGAAACGCTTTCAATTTTATCCGATGATTTTGTTTGCGATTGCTTTTGGTCTTTTACTGAAGTTTTTGATTTCGTTGTGACATTTTTTTTGCCTTTTATATTTGGATCTGAAATTTCTTTTACTACAATAACTTTTGGTTTCGGTTTTGTTTTCGATAAATTGAAATCGTCTGCTTTTTCTTTAAGAAAATTGAGTTCATCTACATTTTGTAATTCACCTGTTGCGGCTACTACATAATCTTTTGGAACTGTAATCTGAACATGAAAATCTCCAAACTCACTATAAAATTCTCCCTGGTCTAAATAGGGTATTGGATGCCATCCTTTGTTGTCGTAGACTGCAGGCTTTGGATACCATTGTGTTATTTGATAAGTCTGCCCCACGTGGCCACCTCTTGAAAAATTTAAAGGTATTTTTTCATGAAACGGCGTGGTTATTTTTATAGTGTTTCCTGGTGCGAGAGGAGTTGGTAAAATTAATTTTGCAATATCAATATATAATGGATGATCTTCCAGTTCTGCTGTGGTTCCGTCTACTTTAAAGTCAAGCCTGTTAATGTATCCACGCTGTTCGTTGTCGCTAAAATAAAAATCAGTTCTGTCAAGTTGTAATAATTGTTCACTGAATGCAGTGCGGTCATTTTTATAAGCATTTGGCCAAAGATGAAACCAGATAAAATGAAGCGTATCCGGCGAGTTATTG
>CBIGQT010000063.1:0-9398 GCA_966191655.1 uncultured Ginsengibacter sp. | reverse complement strand
CCACGGTGTTCCATTATAAGGAAATTGAAATACCGGCGTTAAAACAATTTTTATCCGATAAAAAAGTTAATGTAAGATTATGACAAGAAGTTACGCAGACATGGTAAAGCGGCTTGATTTTTCTAAATCCCCGAACAGTATTATACCGGTAGTAATTCAGGACGCTTCCACCAATGTAGTTTTAATGGTTGGCTACATGAACCGGGAAGCATTACTTGAAACTATAGAATCGAAATTGGTAACTTTTTATAGCCGCAACAAACAGCGTCTATGGGTAAAGGGTGAGACCAGCAAAAACTTTCTGCATTTTGTTGATATGAAAACAGATTGCGATTTTGATACCTTATTAATAAAGGCAAAGCCCGATGGCCCCGTTTGTCATACGGGCGCTGAAACCTGTTTTAATGAAGATAACGCCTCCGATGATTTTTTAAAAACGCTTGAAAAAATTATCCTTGGAAGAAAAAAATATCCCGTTTCAGGCTCATACACATCTACATTATTTAAGAAAGGATTAAACTCTATCGCACAAAAAGTAGGAGAGGAAGCGGTGGAATTAGTTATTGAAGCAAAGGACAATCATAAAAAATTATTCCTGAATGAAGCAGCAGACTTAATGTTTCATTATCTGGTTTTGCTGCGTGAAAAAAATGTGGAACTGGATGAGGTTTTGAATATTCTAAAAGAAAGACATCAAAAATAACCAGTCCTGGTTTACATACTTTCATAGCCATTACAGAAAAGATCGCATATCAATTTGATTATGCGTTGAGGTTTGCCCCATTTAAAATTTTATTAATAAATTACAACCAGTAATTTCTTACAGGTATTAATCAAACGATTTGCTCTAATCACTATTGACTCTTTTACTTTAAAATTTTAAATTATGGGAATAAACAATCATTCTATTTCGCGCAAAATTGCATTAAAAAGATTAGGAGGATTAACGCTGGGATTGCCGTTTGTTCAATCTGTGATGGGAGACCTTTCTTTTGAAAATACAAAAGAGAGTAAACAATTAATGCGGAAAAATAAATTCAAGGGAAAACCGAATATACTTTGGATTACAACCGAAGGCGTACCTATAAACGCTTTAAGTTGTTACGGTAGCCAGATAGCACCAACACCCAATATTGACAGAATTGCAAAAGGAGGAATGTTATTTAAGAATTCTTTTTGCAACAACGCACTGTGTGCACCAAGCCGCGCCACTTTACTCACGGGTAAATATGATCACCTTAATGGTATGTATTCTAATTATGATTTTGCTTCTAACGGTCAACCCGCAAGCACCTTTGATCCAAAACAGGAAAATGTCGCCCGTATTTTAAAAGATAATGGTTACAACACCGCGATTGTTGGTAAATGGCATTTGCCGGCAAATCCCGGTGAAGTAGGTTTCGATAATTTTATTTATAAAGAAGGAGCTGGCGGACCTTATTACCAGTCCACAGGTTATAAACAAAATGCATCATTTGGAAGCACTAAAATTGAAGACAAAACTTATGAAGGTTATGGTACTGATATTTTTACCAATATGGCGATTAACTGGATGAAAGATTTTAAATCAATGGGCAAACCTTTTTTTATGGCGTTGCAATTTTTTAATGATCATCGCCCGTTTGATCCGCCACATAAGTATGAACATATTTATGATGACCATCGTTTTGTTGAGCCCGGAACATTTTGGGATGATTATAAAACCCGTTCTTCTGCTGCTAAAGTAGCCCACATGTCCGTGGAAGACATGCCTGATTTCAATCCGCCCGAAGACTTGTCTCCAAGGCAACGTAAGCAATGGAACTACCAAACGTATATGCGTCATTTTTTTGGAACATTAAAATCGCAGGATGATAATGTCGGTTTGTTACTTGACTTTCTCGATAAGACCGGATTGGCTGATAATACAATTGTTGTCTTCACCGGCGACCATGGATTTTTCTTAGGTGATCACGGTTGGTTTGATAAAAGATTTATGTATGAACAGGCATTAAGAGTTCCCTGGATGATCCGCTATCCAGGTGTTACTAAACCCGGTAGCACGACTGACTCATGGGTTCAAAGTATTGACAATGCGCCTACCATACTTGATATGGCGGGCATTTCAATTCCTGCTGATATGCAGGGAAAAAGTATTTTGCCAATTTTTCAAAATAATACCCCCTTGGACCGGAAGAAATCTATGTACTATCATTATTATGAGTTCCAGGCACCACACTGGGTACTTCCGCATTATGGGGTTCGAACAGAAAGATATAAATTGATGAGTTTTTATACGATTAATGAATGGGAGATGTATGACCTGGAAAAAGATCCTGATGAGATGGATAATCTTATAGATGAGCAATTGGGATATAAAGTACGACCGGGATACGAAGATCAATTAAAAGATTTATTAGAACAATTATCGACTCTAAAGAAATATTATAAAGACGATACAGGGTTACCTGTAAATTTCCGGCCTAAAAATGCATTTAATTAATTTCCCACAAAGGCAAAGGACACGGGGAAAACACTTTGTGAACTCAGTGTCCCTGTCTGCCGACAGGCAGGTTTGTGGGATATCCATTAACGTTAGTATAAAATTTACGTTTCTTTTATAAATGGAAAATGAAAAAACCAAATCCTGTTGTGCCGGCTCCAGAGGCGAATCTTCAACAAATATTGAACAGCTGATTGTTGTAAATTCCAAAGATTTTTCGTTGGACAACATGATTAAATTACCCGGTGGAAAATTTTTAATGGGCACAGATGATAAGGAGGGATTTTCTGCCGATGGGGAGGGACCCGTAAGAGAAATTAGTTTAGATCCTTTTTATATCGATGCAACCACTGTCACTAATTTTCAATTTTCTGAATTTATAAATGCCACCGGTTATGTAACGGAAGCAGAACGTTATGGATGGTCATTTGTTTTTTATGGATTGCTTTCCGAAGAAGTTAAAAAATCAGATTACCAGGTTGCCGCTCAAACTCCATGGTGGTGTGCTATTGCGGATGCTAAATGGGATGCACCCGAAGGGAAAAATTCTGATATAAATGAAAGGATGGATCATCCCGTGGTTCATATTTCATGGAATGATGCGATGGCTTATTGTAAATGGGCAAATAAAAGATTACCTGCAGAAGCAGAGTGGGAGTATGCCGCAAGAGGAGGTTTGGTACAAAATAAATTTCCATGGGGTAATGAATTGTTGCAGGATGATGAACATCATTGTAATATCTGGCAAGGTACGTTTCCAGAATACAATAGTCTTGAGGATGGTTATTTGGGAACAGCACCGGCTAAAAGTTTCAAGCCAAATAATTTTGGTTTATATAATATGGCGGGTAATGTTTGGGAATGGTGCAATGATTGGTTTAGTCGTGACTTCCATTTAAAAGGCCCGCAAAAAAATCCAAAAGGTCCATTAAGCGGGGAAGCAAAAGCAATGCGTGGCGGATCTTTTCTATGCCATCATTCTTATTGTAACCGTTACAGGGTTGCTGCAAGATCTTCGAATACGCCAGATAGTTCTACATCCAATATAGGGTTTCGTTGCGTTACAAATGTATCATAAAACATTTAATAAAAACGCGTTTACCCAATGCCGTTATATTTACCAGATTCTCACTCTCAGCGAATCCGGCACATACATCTTGTCTCCCGGTTTAATTCCGAAAGCAGTGTAGAATTCATCAATATTTACAAAAGGGCCATTTACTCTCCATTTCTCAGGAGCGTGAACATCCGTCATTAATTGTGTTTTTATGCTTTCATTTCTGAATTCATACAACCAGCTTAAAGCATAGCCCAAAAAGAAACGCTGCATTGGCGTAAGCCCTGCAATAGTATCATTCTTTTTATAAGCATCCGATTTTTTAAATGCTGTTATACCAATTTCCAAACCGCCGAGATCTGCAATGTTTTCTCCCTGTGTCGCTTTGCCATTTATATGTGTTCCGGGTAAAGGCTCGTACCCATTAAATTGATTGATAATTACTGCAGCTCTTTTTGAGAACTCAGCAGAATCTTTTGCCGTCCACCAATTATGCAGCTTTCCCTTATCGTCATACAATCTTCCCTCGTCATCAAACCCGTGCGTAATTTCGTGTCCTATGTAAGATGCCCCCACATATCCCCACATGGTAGCATCGTCCAGTTCCGCATCATTATAACCCGGTACGATAAACGCAGCCGCAGGAAAAACAATTTCGTTATTGCCGGGGTTGTAATAAGCATTGTAGGTTTGGGGATACATTCCCCATTCATCTTTGTCAACCGGTTTTCCCAATTTATTTATCCTGAAATTATGCCACCACTTTCCGGAGTTAATAAGATTTTGCACATAACTGTCCCTGCTGATATCCATACCTGAAAAATCTTTCCATTTGTCAGGAAACCCTATTTTCTTTTTTATAGCATCAAGTTTTATCAGGGCTTTTTGTTTGGTGCTGTCACTCATCCACGTAAGATTTTCTATTCTTTCTTTATAAGCATCTCTTATTTCTTCAACCATTTTAATATAACGTTGTTTGGCCGAGTCATTAAAATATTGCTTTACATATAACTGTCCCAAAAGTTCACCCATCGCTCCCTGCTCGGCGCTGATAACTCTTTTCCACCTTGGCTTTCGCTCTTTTGCACCGCTAAGCAATTTTTCAAAATTGAAATCTTCTACACCATAAGCATTGGGTAATGCTTCGGCAAATGCATCCGTTAAATGATATTGCAGGTAACTCTTTAATGTATCAACGGGAGTTGTTTTTAAAATACCATAAAGTGCAGAGAAAAATTCGGGCTGTCCAACAATTACAGAATCAATACTTTTAACGCCAATGGCGCTAAGAAATTTATTCCAGTCTAATACGGGGTATAATTTTGAAAGATCGCTGATAGCTGTTTTATGATAATTGGCATAAGGGTTTCTCAGGTCTTCAAGCTTACGCGAAACAGTTGCCAGTTTTGTTTCAAAAGCTAAAACGGATGCGCCTGCCTGCGCAGCGTTGATGGAATCTGTTCCATTGAGTTGAAGCATTCTTTGAATATGCAATACATAATTATTCCGGATGTTTACTGTGGAAGAATCTGTTTTAAAATAATAATCTCTTTCAGGAAGACCCAGTCCGCCCTGGGATAGTCTATAGCTTTCAACATCGCTGTTTTTATCATCCTGCGCTACGCCGTTTCTAAAAACGGTTTGAACACCGATATTATTTAAATCAGTTATCACTCCTATAAAAGAATCAAGATCTGTTATTCCATTAATCTTATCAAACCAGGGTTGCAGTTTTAAAATTCCTTCTTTTTCAATTGCAACGCTATCCATGGCTGCAGCCCAAAAATCACCGATCATTTGTGAAGCCGTCCCTTTTGCTCCGGGATTTTTTGAAGCTGAATCGCTGATATCTCTCAGTCTTTTTTGATTTTCTTCATCCACTACATAACCAATTCCCCAACCACTTTCTTCGTTGGGTATGGGATGTTTTTTAAGCCAGCCACCATTGGCATACCCGAAAAAATCATTTGATGGTTTTACAAGAGTATCTAAGTTGGAAGCGAGTACATCTGGCTTTTTGAACGTGAAGTCACTATTGTTGTTGCATGAAAAAACAATAAGGCAAATTGTTAGCAGGAAAAAGATTTTTTTGAGCATACAAAATTATTTGGGATAAATATAAAGTAGTTTTAGTTATTGATGATAAGTTGTGAGGGATTTGAGTATATTATCTTGTAAGGAAAAAATCTTTAAACTTTTTAAATTCTGTTAATTCCACTTCAACATATTTATTAAATAATTTTTCACCTACCTGTGATAATAATGCAGAAATTCCTACATCAATGAGGCGAAGACCGTTTTGGGTTAAAAGTATATTATCAAAATGTTCACCATTTATATTGGAAGGCCTGCATAAATCATGATGGACAAAACCGGCTTTGTGTAACTGTTTAATCTCATCTTCAAAAACATCCACCCACAGTTCTCTTTTTTCAACTTCATAACTTCTGTAATCAAGAGCATAAATTCTTTCCATTACCAGGAGATCCCAATTATTTTTTTCATCAAAATCAATCCTTACAAATTTACAAACAAGTGTATTTATTGAATTAGCAAATTTCATTTTCTCTGCCTCTGAGCCAATGTCACTGCGGGTATCGCCTGAAAATATTTTTCCTGCTTCTGTTTCACTGATAACAATAACCGGATTGTTAGAACCATAAGAATGTTTACGTGGATAATGTTTAAGCATATTTAAAATTAAATTAAATTTATCAGGCCACGATAACACGGAGAAGACTAGGTTATTTAATCGCTTGTGTGGTTCTAATGGTTTTAAGTCTTTGTGGTTATTTTTATATTCGATTAGCAAGGAACATTACTTTTATAAATAATATGACTCCCGAACGACATAAACGCCTCACTACAGTTCTCAGTCACCGCCAACCCGATCTTACGGTTGTGCTGGAGAATGTATTTGATCCTCATAACGTATCTGCGGTTATGCGTACCTGTGATGCTGTCGGCATACAGGATGTTTATATTTTAAATAACCGGATTCCGCACCATAAAAAATGGGGTTACAGAAGCTCTTCAACTGCGGCAGAATGGCTCACAATTCATCAGTTTACCGATGCGGAAAAATGCTTTAAAGAGATACGCAGTCATTACGAAAAAATATATACCACTCATTTAAGCAATGAAGCCGTTGACGTATATAAACTTGATCTTACCCAATCGGTAGCGCTGGTTTTTGGGAATGAAACTTTCGGCGTAAGTGAGGATATTCGCCGTTTCTCGGATGGAGATTTTATTATTCCGCAAGTGGGTATTATTAAATCGCTAAATATTTCTGTTGCATGTGCTGTTACACTATATGAAGCCTTCAGGCAGAAAAACTCAAAAGGCCATTATACGCATTCCCGTATGTCGCCAATCCGGCTTGAAGAAATCAATAAATCCTGGGGGATTACCTGAGGCTTTTAAAACAGTCATCCTTTTCCTTTAATATTTATTTATGAAATTTTGGCTGATTCTTTGCGAATAGTTCTGCCATGCATGTTATGAATATGACAACAAAACTGATTACAGTCTTTGGTATGATTATTCGTGTACATTTGCAATCCTTCCGAAGGGAGTCCTTTGGACAACAAAAAAATCAATAAAAATTTACTATTATGGCAAAAGACAATTTTGAACTCTTTGATGACAGAGTTCTTGTTAAACCCAACGCAGCCGAAACAAAAACTGCGGGTGGTATTATCATTCCCGACACAGCAAAAGAAAAGCCCCAAAAAGGTACTGTTGTAGCGGTAGGAAAAGGAAAATACGCTGAGCAAAAAGACCAGTTAATTCCTATACACATTCAAGCACGCGATACCGTAATGTACGGCAAATACGGTGGAACAGAAATTACGATTGACGGAGCTGATTATTTAATTATGAGAGCTTCTGATATTTTAATGAAAGTGAAATAATTTTTAAAAACTTTTAATCATTAATAAAATGTCAAAACAAATATTTTTTGTAATTGAAGCCCGCAATAAAATGAAGAAGGGCGTAGATACTTTGGCTAATGCAGTTAAAGTAACCCTTGGCCCAAAAGGCCGTAACGTTGTTATTGAAAAGAAATTCGGTGCACCAATCGTAACCAAAGACGGTGTAACGGTTGCTAAAGAAATTGAACTCGACGATCCCATTGAAAATATGGGCGCACAAATGGTAAAAGAAGTAGCTTCTAAAACTGCTGATATTGCAGGTGACGGAACTACTACTGCTACTGTTCTTGCACAATCTATCATCAGCGAAGGTTTAAAAAATGTTGCCGCAGGTGCAAACCCAATGGACCTGAAACGCGGTATTGACAAAGCTGTTATAGCTGTTGTTGAGCATTTGAAAAAACAGTCAGTAGCGGTGGGTGACAACATAAGCAAGGTACAGCAGGTTGCTTCAGTTTCTGCTAATAACGATGAATCAATTGGCGCTTTGATTGCCCAGGCAATGACGAAAGTTGGTAAAGAAGGTGTTATTACAGTTGAAGAAGCAAAAGGTACTGATACAACTGTTGAAGTTGTTGAAGGTATGCAGTTCGACAGGGGCTATGTGTCTCCCTATTTCGTAACGAACAGCGAAAAGATGGAAGCTGAATTACAAAATCCTTACATATTAATTTATGATAAGAAGATATCTACCATGAAAGATATTCTTCACATACTTGAAAAAGTAGCGCAGGGTGGCCGTCCGCTTTTGATTATTTCTGAAGATCTTGAAGGCGAAGCACTGGCAACATTAGTAGTAAATAAACTACGTGGTACCTTGAAAGTGGCTGCTGTAAAAGCTCCCGGCTTTGGCGATCGTCGTAAAGAAATGTTGCAGGATCTTGCTGTGCTTACAAAAGGTATTGTTATCAGCGAAGACCAAGGGTACAAATTAGAAAATGCTGACCTTACTTATCTTGGTGAAGCAACTTCAGTTACTATTGATAAAGACAATACAACTATCGTTGGTGGCAAAGGCGCTAAAAAAGATATCCAGGCTCGTGTTAATCAAATCAAAGCCCAGATTGAATCAACAACATCTGATTATGATAAAGAAAAATTACAGGAGCGCCTTGCTAAATTAAGTGGTGGTGTTGCAGTATTGTATGTTGGCGCTGCTACAGAAGTTGAAATGAAAGAAAAGAAAGACCGTGTTGATGACGCATTGCATGCAACAAGAGCTGCTGTTGAAGAAGGTATTGTACCTGGTGGTGGTGTTGCTTACATTCGTGCTATTGAAAGTCTTAATAAACTTACAGGCGCTAACGAAGATGAAACAACCGGTATCCAGATTGTTAAACGTGCTGTGGAAGAACCTCTTCGTCAAATCGTTGTAAACAGTGGTATTGAAGGTAGAATTGTTGTACAAAAAATAAAAGAAGGTAAAGGTGATTTTGGTTTCAATGCCCGTACTGAAGTTTACGAAAAGCTTTTAGCAGCAGGTGTAATTGATCCTACAAAAGTTACCCGTATTGCATTGGAAAATGCAGCTTCTATTGCAGGTATGTTGTTAACTACTGAATGTGTAATTTCTGACAAACCTGAGAAAGACAAACCAGCTATGCCTCCAATGGGCGGCGGTGGAATGGGTGATATGGGTTATTAATTCTATGTACGACGTACAATGGTTTATGTACGACGTAAAAAATACAATCCCTTTGCAGCAATGCAAGGGGATTTTTTATTGAAGCTATCATCTTCGTACAGTAATCACCGTTAGTCCGGGCTGTATGCTTGTTTTAAGTACAAACATTCGTAAAGCAAGCTGTTTTGGGCGTATTGCCGCAATTGATTAGCTTAGAGTTGCGGCAATGAACGAGTTAGCGGAGATGCCCTCGAAGCTACCGTTATAATAGGGTAATTTGAAAAGTTCAATGCACTG
>CBIGQT010000062.1:0-9473 GCA_966191655.1 uncultured Ginsengibacter sp. | reverse complement strand
CATTCCTTAAGTGATAAAGAAAAAATAAGGTTTGAAGAAAAGATAAAAAAATTTCTTGGATATGTTCGCATAAATGGCGTTAATACAATAGTGGAAGACATTGACCGGCTGCTTGTGGCGTCCAGCGCTGTAATCCCCATCTTCGGTTTCCCCGAATGGAAATATTATAATTTACGGGAAGTTCTTTTATATCCTGAATCATTTGACAAAGAAGAATTTTTAGTAACCAATAATAAAAGAAATACTTTGGGCATGGTCGGTAACGGCGCAATGCAAGGCATTATGATTTTATCAAAACCGGCACTGCATGATGGCTTTGCAAATGAAATGGGAAAAGAAAATACAGGCATACACGAATTTGTTCATTTACTGGATAAAGAAGATGGCGCTGTAGATGGATTGCCGGAAGTATTACTTAACAGGCAATATACAATTCCATGGCTTGATCTGATGAACGAAAATATAAAAGCAATAATGGAGAACCGCTCCGACATTAATATTTATGGAGGTACCAATAAAGCAGAATTTTTTGCAGTAGCTTCTGAATATTTTTTTGAACGGCCCGATCTTTTTAAAGAAAAACATGAAGACTTGTATAACATGTTGACGAAGATTTTTCATCAGAAACCTCCCGTTCCATTATTGAAAGCAAATGAGTGATTATATTTTTTGACGCATTAATATGTTATCTTCCACAAATGTTTTGCAATATGATTTAATCATATCTCTCACCTTTCTGAACTCATTCATTATTTCTTCATCACTGCCTTTTGCTTTTGCAGGATCAGGAAAATTTTGATGAAACTTTTTAGCATTTGATGGAAAGAAAGGACATCTTTCTTTTGCATTATCACACACCGTTATAACATAATCAAAATTAATATCGCGATATTCATTCATATTGTTAGAAGTATGGTGGGAAATGTCGATACCATCTTCCTTCATAACAGCAATGGCTTTTGGATTTACTCCATGTGTTTCTATACCGGCGCTGTATACTTCAGCTTCGTCCCCGGCAAACGCTGTCATATAACCTTCGGCAATCTGGCTTCGGCAACTATTGCCGGTACATAAAATTAAAATGCGCTTCATTTATTTTTTTATTTATGATTAAGAAATTTCCATAAAGGAATTGATAGAGCTGCACCGGATATTGTAGCGACAATATATATCCAAAGATGTTCCATATGCCCGCTTACTATTGCCGGCGAAATGGAACGGGCAGGGTTCATGCTGGCCCCGCAAACCGGACCTGCAAACATTGCTTCCAACATAACGGTGGAACCGATAGCAAGTCCCGCAAACATGCCCTGTTCCTTACTTCCGCTTGCCACACTAATAATAACAAGCATCAAAAAGAAAGTAAGAATTAATTCAAGTATGAATGATTGCATTTCGGAGCCCGCCGGTAATGTTGTACCTAAAAATTCATTTAAAGGAAACAAATATTTTAATAGCAAGCTTGCCAATAATGCTCCGGTCAATTGACTAACAATATAAGGCAATACATGCACTGCTTCAAATCTCCGGGCTAAAGTGAATGCTATAGTTACAGCAGGATTAAGATGCGCTCCTGAAATGCTTCCTAATGTATAAATCATAGCCATCACTATCAATCCAAAGGTTATCGCAATTCCTGCGTGACTTACGGCACCGTTAGTTTGCTGGTCAATAACAATTGCTCCGGTGCCACAAAATACCAATGCAAAAGTGCCCAATAATTCAGCTACATACTTTTTCATAAAATCTTAATTGCAGCAACCGGGCTCACAGCATGCCGCAGGCTTTTCAGCATACACCGTTATGCTGAATATTCCGATGTTTGATTGATGGAATAAAACAATTTCCTCTTCTGACATATAATTGATTAAAATATCGTCTGGTATCATAATTTTCTTTTCTTTCTGAATGCTGATGTTTATAAATTTATTTTGCTCAATTAATTCCATATAAATCCGTTTCTGTATAGCTCCTGAAACACAGCCTGCATACATTTCGGCGGCATCTTTTAATTTTTTTGGCAAGTGGCCTTCGAGAACAATATCAGAAATACTAAAATGACCGCCCGGTTTTAAAACACGAAAAATTTCCTTAATAACAGCCCCTTTATCGGGAACTAAATTGAGGACGCAATTACTTACAACTACATCAGCAACATTTGAAGTAAGTGGCATGTTTTCAATATCGCCCTGCCGGAATTCAACATTATTAAAACCTCTTACATCATTATTTCTTCTCGCTTTTTCAATCATCGCCGGCGTAAAATCTATGCCGATCACTTTACCGGTTTCACCTGTTTCATGCCGTGCAATAAAAGCATCATTACCCGCTCCGCTTCCCAGGTCAACAACAACATCCCCTTTTTTAATTTTTGCAAATTGTGTAGGCAATCCGCAACCCAAACCTAAATCAGCATCAGCATTGTAACCGGCTATTTCATTATAGTCCTCCGACATAATATTATACACTTCAGTACTGCAGCAGCCGGAGCCACAACATGAAGATTCATTGGTTGTTTTATCCTGTAACGCTATTTCAGCATACTTCTGTTTTACAAGATCCTTTAAGTTGTTTTGAGTGTCCATTTTATTTAATTTTAATCGTTATATACCGATAAGTGGGTTAAAAAAATCAGCAGCAATTATTGCCTTTATACGAATCAAAAAGCTGGTTAAGCCAGGCCTGCGCCGCTTTCCATTCTTTTTCATCTATGCAATAACATACAGAAGCGCCATCAATATCCCCCTTGATTAAACCCGCTTCTTTCAATTCTTTTAAATGCTGGGAGACGGTACTTTGCGAAAGAGGTAATTCATCAACTATGTCCCCGCATATACAGGCTTGTTTTTTAGCAAGCAATTTCAGAATTGAAATCCTCGCCGGATGGCCTAATGCCTTTGCATATTTAGCCAGCTTATTTTCCTTTGACTTAAAAATATGTGACTTTGTAATTCCCATAATTTCAATCGCAATATTACGATAACATATTTTATTAACAAAATATTTTTTAAAACTTTCCGAAAAAAATTATCGCAGGATTATAAAATAAGAACAATAGTACCGGCAATAATTAGTATGGCACCAACGGCTATTCTTGGCGTTAACGCCTCCCCTAAAAAAATAACTGACAAAATAATGGCAAGGGCTACACTCAATTTATCAACAGGTGCTACCTGCGAAACTTTACCCAATTGCAAAGCTTTAAAATAAAAAATCCACGAGAGGCCTGTCGCGATTCCCGACAAGCAAAGAAAAATAATATTTTGTTTCGTTAGTGTGTGAATAGTGGCTGCTCCTCCGCGAAGAAAAGCAATACCCCAGGCAATAATCAAAATAACAATTGTTCGTATAGCCGTAGCAAGATCAGTATCTACACCCTTAATGCCCACTTTGGCAAAGATGGCTGTAAGCGCCGCAAATAATGCAGACAACAAAGCGTATATCCACCACATAAAATTTTTAATTGAAAGGTATTTAAAATTGAGTTACCCAACCGGGAAAAATAGTATCAAAATGGTTAAGCAGAAATTTATTTAAATTGTATCATAATTTTTTACTAATAAGATTATTCCTTTAACTGGTAAAGTGATAAAATAGGGAAGTAACAAGTTTAGGATAGCTGAACTCCCGGAAAAGAAAATATTATTGGCAGGGTTTTTAGCATAATAATTAAATTATCTAAATGAAATTTTTATATAAGCTGACTTTTTTATTATCAGTAACTTCTCTAATAACAAAAATATCCTTTGCCCAAAACAGTGATATAATTGATTCAACAACAAAATTTAAAACGATTAGTGCGGGCCCTCAATATAAACGTTCCGGCTGGCACAATTTTTTTTGGGGAAAAAATTACCGGAAAGAATGGAGCACGCCCGTTACATTGCCTGTATTTTTATTAGACAGTATAAAGGGAGGCCTTGTTCCGGTCAAAGAAGGCGGAGGCCATCAAACTACTTCATTGCATCTCGAAAATAAAGACGAAAAAGAATACGCACTTCGCTCAGTTGATAAGAGACTTGGGAAAGTGTTACCGCAAATTTTCCTGGGAACATTTATTGAAAAGCTGGTAAATGATGAGGTTTCCATGTCGCACCCCTACTCAGCCGCTGCTATTCCGGGAATGGCTCACAGCGCCGGTATTTATCATACCAAACCCAAATATGTTTATCTGGCACAACAGGCGGCACTCGATACCTTCGCTGAAAAATTTGGAGATAAAATTTATCTCTTTGAACAGCGGGTGAAAGGAAACTGGAAAGATGCAGATAATCTTGGAAACTTTAAAGAATATTTTGGAACCGATGAGGTGATGAAAAAGATCCTGGATGAAACCGAAAATAAAGCAGACCAGGCCGCTTTTGTAAAGGCAAGGCTATTTGATATGTTTATTGCAGATTGGGACAGGCACGAAGATCAATGGTCATGGGGTATGAGAAAAGAAGGCGATTTCAATGTATTTGTGCCGGTCCCTATCGACAGGGACCAGGCTTTCTTTAAACGTAACGGTCTGCTTCTTAATGCGGCAATACGCGGTGCACGAATAGGTTATCTCCAAAGCTTAAAAGGTACTATTAGTAATGTGCCCGAATTAAATTATGAAGAACGTGGCCTTGACCGCTTTTTTATAAATGAGCTTACTAAAATTCAATGGCAACAGATAGCAACAGAATTACAGCAATCACTAACGGATAGCGTAATCGAATCTTCGGTAAAAAAAATGCCTCCTCCTATCTTTGCCATATCAGGCGAAAAAATTATTGCAGCATTAAAATCAAGACGTAATCATTTAGTGGAATATGCCACAGAATATTACTTATTTCTCGCTAAAGAAGTTGAAATTGTTGGTACAAAAGGAACAGAATATTTTAATGTAAAAAGAATCAACGATAAAGAAACGGAAGTGAAGGTATTTAATATTAATAAAAAAGGAGTGAAAGAAGAACAGCCTTATTATTCAAGAATTTTTCTTACCAGCGAAACGAAGGAAGTACGCCTGTTTGGTCTCTCCGGAAATGACGTTTATGCCACAGAAGGCAAAGTAAGTAATGGAATAAAAATAAAAATTATAGGTGGTGATGATAAAGATTCTATATTGGCAAATTCAGTTGTAAATAATAACACAAAAACTTACGTGTATGATGGTCCTGAAGACTATATAGAATCTGACGGAAAAATAAAAACAACACTTTCTGACGATAGTGCAATACATAAATATCAATATAGGAGTTACCAGTACGATTTCAAACGTCTTTCTGCCAAGCCCTTTTATAGTGATGCCGACAGAATTTTCATAGGGTTAAGTTATTTATGGATTCATCATAAATGGAGAGATTTACCCTTCGCTTTTAAACAAAAAATAAGCGTGAATTACTCAATATCACAAAATGCTTTTAACCTCACTTACACGGGCATTTTTCCAAATGCTATCGGTAAATGGAATCTTTTACTTGTTGGAGGTTATGATTTTGTGAATTGGATCAATTTTTACGGGCTTGGAAACGAGACGGTTTTAATAAATAAAGATATTAACTATAACAGAATGAGAACCAAAGAAGGCACAGCAGGGATTTTCTTTAACAAAAGAATACGTCATAGTCTTTTTAATATCGGAGGCTTTTACCGAAGCGTGAAAATTATTAATGATAATGAGCGATATGTTTCAAAAAACATTGCGCCAATTGATACTACCGTGTTTGAAACAAAATATTTTGCAGGCGCAACCGCAGTTTATGTTTTTTCAAAACTTAATAGTAGTATCGTCCCGACACGTGGCTTCTCCGTATCAGCCGGTGTATCCTATACGCAAAATGTAAATGAAAGCAGCAATTCATTCTGGAAATACGGAGGTAATTTTCAATTATACCTTCCTTTGATTTCAAAATTTTACCTGGCTATTTCAGGAGGTATTCAAAGCGTAACCGGCGATCCTGAGTTTTACCAATACCCTAATATTGGTGCAGGACAAACTATTCGAGGATTCAGGTATCAAAGGTTTTATGGCAAAACAGCCTTTTATAATTGTAACGAATTCCGTTTCCTCAGCGATGTGAGGAGCTATATCTTTAATGGCAAGGCAGGCCTGCTCGCTTTTGTAGATGATGGCAGGGTGTGGATGCCGGAAGAAAAATCTGATATATTACATGTAGGATACGGTGGCGGAATATTATTGGCGCCGTTTAATTTTCTACTGGCCGATATCACCTATGGCTTTTCTGATGAAGATCGCATATTTCAATTAAGATTTAATTTACCGTTTTAATATTATTTTACACTCCAAAGGTTCATAGAACTCCTTTGGAGAGTCCTGTGGACAAAAAAGACAAAACACACAAAGAAAGAATAGCTGCTACTCAAGACCTGGTAGTCTTGCCAGGAAAACGATTATTTTTCAAAATGATGCAGTGCGAAAAGATATAGCCGGCAAAATTATAATATAAGCCCTATACTTTTTGAATGTTCAATGGCTTCTGCACTATGTTCAAAATAACAGCAATGCGTACCCGAAGAAATTATTCTATCTGCAACGGTTTGTACCGTCTTATACTTATTTCTATGAATTCTTCGAATATAAACCGCAAAAATTTTATTGCTAAAATGTTCCACTAATGACAGATAAATATGGGGATCTTCCTGTGAGTCGTCTCCAAATAAAATAAACCGCCGTTGCGGGAATGCTTCAATAATTCTAACAATTCTAAAAAATTTTGTTGCGTGTTTGTTTTGCCCCGTACGCCAGACTTCACTAAATTTCTTTAATTCATTTAAAAGATAGACTCCTTTGGGCAATCCATTTTTATTTGAAAATTCTTTAATAAAATAAAAAAGATTCCACTCACTGCTCGACACATAAAAAAAAGGATTTGATTCACCTTTCTGTTGACCCGATAAAGCTAGTAACTGGTAATGATTTACTACACCGGCAAAAGGCTTTCTGCTGCGGGCATTTTTTGTAAGCAAAACATACAGGCGTTTACGAAGACCTGACGAATGTGATATTAAAAAAGTGTCATCAATATCAGAAATATAAACATGCCTGGAATCGAAGGCAATATTTATTTCTCCCCTGCCTGTAATTTTTTGAGCCTTATATTTCTTTTCGTTAAGATGCACTAAAACATCGTACCAACCCGGTTTCGGAAGCATTGGAATATCTACTTCAAATTTAAAAAAGCCATCATCTCCTGTTTGTGTATAGAAAAAATCACTCCCCCACTCCATTGAAACTCTGGCGTTTTTATATGGCCTCACCATAAATAAACGCAACATCGAAAAAAAATTAATAAACCAGTTCTGCCGGTATGTTTGTCGCATGAAAGGGCTTAGTTTCAACACATGCCCAAACACAAATATTTTATCCGGAGCGCCGTAACCATTGTATACTCTTATTACCGGATGATGATTCAGCCTGAATAAAAGCAATATTTTTTGTTTTATCCTTTTAAGCAACGAAAGTTTCTTTTCTTTATGTTTCAATTTTAAATTTCATTAAAAAGAACTGAAAGTTATAATGGAAAATCCGGCAAGCCTTAAAATATTATTTGTACTGAATCCCGTATCAGGTCCAAATAAAAAAATTAATTGGGAAACCGTTATCCGGGATTATTTTAAACATCTTCCTCACACAATTGAAATTTGTATTTTACCTACCAAAGATGATACCGGAACAATAAGCTACCGGATCGATAAATTACAAGCAACAAGAGTTGTTGCAGTAGGTGGAGACGGTACCGTGTCTTTATTAGCCAAACAATTATATGGAACCAATTTGATAATGGGCATACTTCCTGCCGGTTCTGCGAATGGTATGGCCAAGGAACTTCAGATTCCTGAAATTCCTGAAGAAGCATTAGATATAATTATAAACGGACAAGTAAAATACTGTGATGCAATAAAAATAAATGATAACGAAACCAGTCTTCACCTGAGTGATTTTGGCTTAAATGCAAGGCTTATAAAATATTTTGATGAAAGCCGGTTAAGAGGGAAGTGGGGTTATGCAAGAATGGTAATTAAAGTTTTATGGCGCCAAAAATTAATGACTGCTCACATAGTAGCCGATGATATTAATTTAAAAACAAACGCTTACATGATCGTAATTGCAAACGCCACCAAATATGGCACCGGCGCAGTTATTAACCCGGAAGGAAAATTAGATGATGGCTTATTTGAAATTGTCATCTTTCGAAAATTTCCTGTAATGGAATTGTTTAAAATGCTGCTGAGCTATAAAAAATTCAATCCCAAAAAAACAGAAGTCTTTCAAACAAAAAAAGCAATCATAACATTAAAAAGGAAAACACATTTCCAGGTTGACGGAGAATACAAGGGAAAGATTAATAAAGTAGTTGCAGAAATTCTTCCTTCGCAATTGAACGTGTTAGTAAAAAATACTGCCGGCTAACCAACCTCTTACTTTTTATTTATAACTCTCACACACATTTCCAGATTACATCCGTAAACCATTTGTTTTTATCAAAGAAATGAGCAACAGGCTCAAAGCCGCTCCGGATAGCAATGTCATCCGTTTGTTCGACAGTGTACTTTTGAGATATCTCCATAAAAATATATTCGTTTTTAGCAAATTTAATCTCAATACTATCGGGTATGGTTACCTGCTGCTCACCTTGTGAAATCAGGTAACTTCTGCAGGCGCCACTAACAGGATCATAAGTGGCATAGTGTTCGAACTTATCCATGTTAAAATCAGCACGGAGTTCTCCATTCATTCTTTTTAAAAGATTCAGGTTAAAATCTTTCGTGTATCCTTTACCGTCATTATAAGCCGCTAATATTTGTTTAGGATTCTTTTTAAGATCAATTCCCATCAATACCATGTCGCCAACTGAAAGCTGGTTGCGTAAGCTCATACAAAATTCATGTACATTTTCTTTTGGAATATTTCCAATGTTAGAGCCCAGGAACAATACCAGCTTGATTTTATCAGAAATTTTTTTTGCCGAGTTAAGCATTGAAATATATTCCCCGTTAAGTCCGTGAATATTGAGCTGCGGCAATTGTTCCGGCAGTTTTTTCTGTAGCAGATTAATTATATTTTTGGAAATATCAACCGGGAAATAGGTGTCAATTGCATTTTTATCAACAAGCTCTTTTAAAAGATGAATCGATTTTACTGCATCGCCAGGACCTAATTCCACCACATCAAAATTTTTATGCTGGTCAATAATAATCTCCGCAAGTTCAGACGTTTGCGTTGAAAATATTTCCATCTCGCAACGGGTAAGATAATATTCTTCGCATTGCATAATTTTTTGAAACAATTCATCTCCCCTCTTATCATAAAAATATTTCGATTGTAAATATTTTGGAGTTGATTGTAATCCTGTTAAGACATCATCTAAAAATTGGTTCATCACATTCGTTTTACTACATAAAGACATTATTGTGCCAATCTGATTCCGGTGAATTGCCAGCGCAGGTAAGGATGAAAGAAATTGCGGTAAGTTATCCGG
>CBIGQT010000061.1:0-9482 GCA_966191655.1 uncultured Ginsengibacter sp. | reverse complement strand
TTTACAACCTATCCGTTTTCGGATCCCAACCCCATTCCTTCTTTTACGGTAATGTACCCGTATTTCCGTTACGATGGTTTTACTGATAAGCCGGTGCAAAAAGAATGGAAAGTTGTTGAGCTTGAAAATGATTTTATTAAAGTGATGATATTGCCTGAGATAGGCGGAAAGATATGGTCTGCAATAGAAAAATCAACAGGTCGTTCTTTTTTTTATTATAACCATGCAGTTAAGTTTCGCGACATTGCTTTACGCGGCCCCTGGACAAGCGGCGGCCTTGAAGCCAATTATGGAATTGTGGGTCATACGCCGAATTGTGCCACACCGGTAGATTATACAACCCGTGAGAACGAAGATGGAAGTGTCAGTTGTATTATAGGTACGTTGGATTTGCTTACCAACACTAACTGGACGATCGAAATTAATTTACCAAAAGACAAGGCTTATTTTACTACAAGATCTTTTTGGTACAACAACACAAATATTGAAGAACCTTACTATCATTGGATGAACGCCGGATTAAAAGCTAAGGGAAATCTACAATTTATATATCGCGGAAATCATTATCTCGGTCACGAAGGGGAATATAGCGACTGGCCGATAAATAAGCAAAACGGAAAGAACATTTCTTTTTATGAGAATAATGATTTTGGCGGTTATAAATCTTATCACGTATTTGGAAAGTATACGGATTTTTTTGGCGCATATTGGCATGACGATGATTTTGGAATGGCAAGATATTCGGGCCATGATGAAAAGGTTGGAAAGAAAATATGGATTTGGGGATTATCGCAACAAGGAATGATATGGGAGAAACTATTAACTGATTCAGACGGGCAATATGTGGAATTACAATCGGGAAGGTTGTTTAATCAAACAGCAGAAAAAAGCACTTTTACACCATTTAAGCACAAGAGCTTTTCACCTTTTGGCACTGATGTATGGACAGAATACTGGTACCCTGTTTTAAATACAAAGGGGTTTGTAGAAGCCAACGAATATGGCGCTTTGAATGTAAAATACGAAAACGGTTGGTTGAAACTTTATTTCAATCCCGTACAAAAAATCGATGACGATCTTGATGTGAAAGAAGGCGATAAAATTATTTATAATAAAAAGGTTCAATCTAATCCGCTTAAAACTTTTGTAGATTCTGTTAAAACAGAAATCAATCCTGATAATCTCATAGTAACATTGGGTACTGATAAACTTATTTATAAGTCGAATCCTGATGCTTATAATATAAGCAGACCACTCGATGCCTCAAAAGACTTTGACTGGAGCTCTGCTTATGGCTTATATATACGAGGCAAAGAGTTCTCTGATGAGAAACAGTATGATTCGGCAGAGAATAAATTATATGCATCCCTGGCAATTGATCATAATTTTTTGCCCGCTTTAGTAAAGATGTCAGAACTTATGTACCGCAACATGCGTTACGCTGAAGCGCTTCAATTTGCTAAAAAAGCTTTAAGCATCAACACAAATGATGGCGGCGCCAATTATTATTATGGTATTATCAATGCCAAACTGGGTAACACCGTTGACGCAATGGATGGCTTTGACGTGGCAAGCCTTTCTGTTGAGTATAGAAGTGAAGCTTATACGGGTTTGAGTAATATATATCTTAAACAAAAGAATTGGGATAAGGCATTAAACTATGCTACCAAAGCAATTGATTTTAACCATTACAATATTACAGCATTACAAATTGCGGCTATTGGTAACCGTTATAATAATAATCAAAACGCCGCTGAAGAAATATTGGATTCAATTTTATCTTTTGATCCCCTGAACCACTTTGCATTATTTGAAAAATATTTATGGCAATCATCAGAAGAAAATAAAAAACATTTTAATGATATCATAACCAACGAACAACCGGTACAAACTTACCTTGAACTGGCAATTGGTTATTATAACAAGGGATGCATTAATGAAAGCGAAAAAGTCTTGGAACTGTCGCCAACTAATGATCTTGTAAATTACTGGCTTGCGTTCCTGCTAAGTAAACAGGGTAAATCATTTTCAAAAATAATGGATAGCGCTAATAATTTATCTCCTGCTTTTGTATTCCCTTTTCGTTCCGAAGATGAAGAAATGTTGCTTTGGGCAAAAGAGCAGGGTAATAACTGGAAACCCAAATATTATCTCGCGTTATTATATAAAGACAGAAATCGTGTTGATGAAAGTAGAAATCTTTTTTCTTCAATTGAGAATGAGCCAAAATTTGCGCCTTTCTATGCTGCCCGTGCAGCAGCATTCTCCGGGGCTTTTGATGAGCAATCTTTAACTGATCTTAAAGAAGCCGTTGTGTTGGCTAAAGATGAATGGCGTTATTGTAAATTGCTTGGTGAGTATTATATCGATCATAATGAAAATGAAAAAGCGTTAGCTATAGTTGAACCTTTCTACAAAGCACATAGCAGCAATTATATCATAGGTATGCTATATGCAAAAACTTTATTGTTGAATAAACGATATCATGACTGTTCAGAACTATTATTAAAAATTAATATTCTGCCTTTTGAGGGAGCAACCATTGGTCGTGAATTATATCGCGAGGCGGAATTAATGCAAGCCATAACTGAGATGAAAAATAAGAATTATTCTAAATCTCTTTTATTTATAAACGAAGCCAAAAAATGGCCTGAGAATTTGGGTGTTGGAAAACCATACCAGCAAAATATTGATGAACGTTTAGAAGACTGGATGAGTTATTTGTGTTATGAAAGGAGTAGTAAGGCACAAAAAGCAAACTCATACTTACAAAAGATTATTGATTTCAAGCCACAAATTGAAAATACAGTAAATAATTTTATAACTGCTAATGAAATTGTCACTGCCTGGGCGATTGAAAAACTGAATTCGAAATCTGAAGCAGAAGAGTGGCTTAATGAACAGGCAAAGCAATATGCAGGCAATAAAATTATACTATGGTGTCAACACGTATTTGAAAACCATACAACTGAAATGATTGATGTAAATAATTCAAGCGTGAGACTTGTCCGGCAGGTAATCCAGGTAAATTAAATTCAGGTAATTCATGTTGCTAATTCGTGTTCAATTACAAATCTTAAACCGGATAAATATATTGTGCAAAATGGTCTTTAAAGAATAAAAGAAGCAGCATGATTAGTAAATAGCAACTTACTTCTGAGAGACAAAAAAACCGCTTTAGAATTTTATTCCTAAAGCGGTTGCAGATTTTGAATTTTAAAATTACAGTTTTTGTAATTTACTATTGAAGTTTAATTCATCGTTACTAACAGTCATGTAGTAAATACCTGGTGTTATAGAAGGTAAGTTGTTAACTAAAATTGAGTTATTCCCTTTGTTAACAGAAATCATTTTAGAGAACATTAACTGACCTGTACTGCTTATTAATTTTAAAGTAGCCAATGCAGTTTTTTCAGCGCTAAAAGATACTGTAAAATTGCTGTTGAACGGGTTGGGATAAACTGTAACAGCTGTGTTCTTTCCAATTGTGAGCTTAATAATTGACGACACAGTATATTTTCCATTTGCATCAATTAGTTTCAATCTATAATAAGCATACTGACCGTTGTTTGGCGAATTATCCTGGTAGCTGTAACTTTTTAAAAGGTTGCTAAAACCCGCACTCTTAACACTGGCAACCAAAGAAAAATTCTTTCCATCATTACTTTTTAATAATTCAAAATGATCTGTGTTTATTTCCTGGCTTGTTTGCCAATCTAAAATTGAAACACCATTTGAATATCTTCCTGTAAAAGATGTTAACGTAACTGGCAGAGCACCACATGAATTTACAATTAGCGTATACTCATTTAAGTAAGTACACACAGGATTAGATAAGCCTTCCTCTGAGGTGGAAACAACTAACCTATATTTATATCCGTTCTTTTTTACAGAAACGTTATCGAATGACATCGGAAGAATGAAACTATCGCCGTTATAAGTCGCTTGCTGTGCGCCTAATGTACTATCTGTAAAAGTTGCACCACCGTCCGTGCTTAGCTGCCATTTGTACCATGTATTGGTATGGGTAATATCATTTATAACGTAGTCTACAGTAAAGCTGGTTCCATCGCAGGTAGCGCCCATTAAAGAACTGTTATTAGGCCCGGCTAAACTGATATTTGATTGCTCAACATTGAATGAAATATCATCTAAGCCAAGATCATTACCTGAGGCCACAGCTGTAGCATTTACAACTTGCAAATCAACCGAAGTTGTGGTAGCTGAAGCTATAAAAATTCCCCCAACTTTCACCCACGTTGGTGTTGCAGTGTATGGAATAGGACCAGATGTTCCTATTATTTGGACACCATCCGGAGTAACAACTTTAAAGGATATGTTTGGCTCTGAACCTGGTTTTGCTGAAAGACTGCTGCCGGGAAGAATGTTAAGCACCCACGCAGAAAATTCATACCTGGTACCAGGACAAACCGGGATAGATTTCATTTGATAAAAGATATCGCTATGTAAGCTATCCGGAGCTCCGTTAACTGCCATGAAGTATCCGCCGTCACCTGTGTGATCTTGTCCTCTCCAGTCTCCTTTAATGCAATTACCTCCGCTGGTATCGCCAATATTTTTTATAATAGTGTAGGTGTATTCGGGTTGTAAACCTCCACTTTTATAAACATAATTATAATTTGAACATGGAAGAGAAGAACCTGTAGAATTACATCCATTTAAAGCATTTCCGATATTGCCCGTGGGATTATAAGTGGTCGATCCTGAAGCAGTACAACTGGAAGCATTAGAATTAACAGTAATAAATGGAGCGCTGAAAGTACCTTTTGCACCCAATAAGTTAGGGCCAGTTTGGGCATTAATAAAATTGAAACCGCAAACACATAGCACCGTTAACACGAAAGTGTAGAACTTTTTCATTCTTGTAGTTTAAAGTTAAAAAAAAGATAAGCGGTGAATACAAGAGATATGAGGATTAAACACTGTTAATCTTTCACGGTTCTATTGGGGTAAGTTATAGATTGACTATACTTATAAAATTAAGCAGTTTTGTAATAGTATATGTGGATTGGGAATGTTTACCTGGTAGTAACCAGTAAAGATGAATGCAAAATTATAAATCCTTACTTAATATGCAAGTATTTCGCCATAAAATTTTAAAATTTCGTAAAAGTACGTGCCAAATAGCCTTGTTTTTTTGATATTATATAATCTCAGTTCAGTCTGATCAATTTAAGCCAGAATAAAATTTATTTTTAAATTTATATCAGCCAGTATTTTTTTCTTCAAAATCAGTAATTTCGATAACGCTCACTCTTAAACTAATTACATATAAAAAATAGTAATAAAATGAATACAAACCGGCTAAGTGAAACCTTACGTACTGCGTTAAACGTTCAAATGACAAAAGAGGCCTATGCGTCGCAAATCTATTTGTCTTATGGTTCATGGGCTGCAACACAAGGCTATGACGGTATATCGAATTTCCTTTTTCGTCACGCCAATGAAGAAAGAACTCATATGATGAAAATTCTTGAATATATAATTGAAAGAGGAGCAAAGGTGACTATTGAAGCGATAGGACCGCCCCCAACGGATCCTAAAAGTGTGCAGGAGTGCTTTGAAAAAACGTTCGCTCATGAAATAGACAATACAAATGGTGTGTATAAAATTGTGAAAATGAGTCTTGACGAAGAAGATTGGGCAACATGGAATTTTATGCAATGGTTCGTAAAAGAACAAACAGAAGAAGAAACTATGGTAATGAATATGCTTGACAGGTTAAAAATTGCCGGCGGTGAAAAGGTTGCCGGCGAATCTTTATATTCTCTTGACAGGGATATGAGAAGCACTCCCGATGATGCTAAACTTGCACAGGATAAAACCGTGGAAAATCCCTGAGTTGGTTATGATTGCATTTTTAAGCAGGGATTAAGCGTTTAGCCTTAAACGTTACTCACGTAGCCTCCTTATTAAAAAATATTCAAAAATTAATTTCGAAATTAAAGCCAACCTATTTTATTTCTACATGAGCTTTTCCCATATAATAATAATTATTTAGCGAGTCAAGCACTCTGGTGGTATCTGTGAGAGGAAGCATAAATGGCTCCGCAACTTTGAAAGTTATTGAATCATTAGTGTACATAATAACTTTTCTTCCAAAGCTTTTCAATTTTGCAAGTCTTGCTAAAGCAATTTCTTTGTTGGTTGTTTCTTTTATAACTACTTTAAACGTAAAAGAATCAGCAGGATTTTTTTGGGCATTTGCAATGCTGTCAGTTACTCTTTGGGCTTCTGCTAATGAATCGGATTTTTGTTTTTCAGAAATATTGGCCGTATCCTGAACTGGAATGATATTGTCGGTGGCAGCAGGTTCGCTCTCAGTTTTTTTAAAGCCATAATTCCACGCAGCCCATGAGCCAAATCCTAATAAAATAGCAATAATTGCAATTAATAATACCCTGCTATTATTAGAAGAAGGTTCTTTTTGATAATCATTGAATAAATTCTCTTCATGTTTTTCTGCACCTTCGTCTTCAATTTTTGCTTTAGGAACTTCTACTCTTTGAATAAGTGGACCAGGACTAAATTCAAGCTCACCAGACTTTAATTTTTCAAGAGTTCCCAGGTTTTGAATCGTAAAAGGCTTTCCAATATTCAGAAACTGACGGCCCAAAGTTAAAAATGAATCCAGGTCAGCAGAAGCGAGAGGTTTTATCTTCTTGGTATTTTGAACTATAAAGTCAATTAAATCCTCATCCTCTTTTATTTTTGGATCATACTTAAATGAAATAGATTCCGGCGGGATTATTACCGGTTTATCGTTATCAGTATTTTCGGGTACTGCTCCATATATATTAAAGGTACCAATTCCCTGGAGTGAAATTTTTTTGTGTATTAATAAGTAGAGTACAAGTGCCTGCTCAATTTTCACAGTATAATTTTTAATGAAAGCAAACCTACATTTTATTGGTTGAATTCCAAAAAATGCATCACCTTGATTAATGGCTAATTTTTTTACAGGAATTTTACTCGGTAAATTTGCGAATGCTTACAAAAGATGAATTGTGTTTTTTAGAATACTGGGAAAAAAACAGGGACAAACAAAAACAATTTTTAAGACAGTTAACGAATGGACTCCCTATGGGGCTTGTGTTTGCGCTTCCTGTTTTACTTGCAGTAATCTTTCATGGGTGGTATAAGAATATGATTTATATATCCAATTCTCAAATTATTGTTATTATCATTGGTGTATTGCTGACAACTATTTTTTTTTCAATATTCCGCTCAAGATTTAAATGGGAACATAATGAACAACTATATAAAGAGTTAAAATTTAAGCAGAAAAAAGAGAATGCAGCATATTAATAATTTTTATGCTCTTTATTTGCAAACAAAAAATTATTAATGATGATTAGGAAAATGCTCCCCGGTTTATTTGTTTGTTTAATTGTTTTTGCAAGCTGTAAAAAAAATAATGGATGTGGATATACTAATTCTTCCCTAAAAGCCCCTGATAGTGAAATACAGGCATTAAATGATTCGCTTCATGCACATGGAGTGCACGACGCTATTTTAGATCCATCCGGGTTTTATTATACAATTAGTAATGCGGGAACAGGCACTTCTGTTACTAACCTTTGTTCAACCATAAGTGTAAGTTATTTGGGAACTTATTTTGACGGAACTACACTTGATTCTACCGCTGCAGGTCAATTGGCCACATTTCAACTTGGGCAGGTTATTGTTGGTTGGCAAAAGGGAATTCCCTTAATAAGCAAAGGCGGAAAAATTACATTATATATTCCTCCTACGCTTGCCTATGGGCCTAATGACTATAAAGATAATTCCGGCAATGTTCTTATTCCAGGAAATTCATATCTCATATTTGATATTAATCTTGTAGATATACAATAAAGCTTAAATAACTTTTAAAAGCTTGATGTTTTCCATCAAAATTTTTTGTTTGCAAGTGATTGTTTGATGAAACTCTTGGGAACATATCCTTTTACATAACTTTGGATATAAATTTTTTATTTGAGCCACGAAGCAATCTCTGTATTTGATATGTTTAAAATTGGCGTGGGGCCATCAAGTAGTCACACCCTTGGTCCATGGCGTGCAGCCAACCTTTTTTTAAATTCATTGCAACAAAAAAAATTATTAAGTAAAGTGTGCAGGCTCGAAGTATTGCTTTACGGGTCGCTCGCCAAAACAGGAAAAGGCCATGGTACCGATGTAGCAGTGCAACTTGGTTTGTGCGGTGAAGATCCGGTAACCTTTGATGTAAATATGATTGATAGCAAAATCAATGATATTAAAAACATGAAAAAGTTAATTCTGAATGGCAAACGTGAAATTGATTTTGAGCCTGAAGAGGATATAGAATTTTTATTTACAGAGACATTGCCTTACCATCCCAACGCACTTACTTTTTTAGCTGCTTTAGATAATGGTGACCATATTGCCGAAACTTATTATTCGGTAGGTGGTGGTTTTGTGCATAAAGAAGGTGAAGAATTAAGCGATGATAATAATGTGATACTTCCATTTCCAATAAACGATGCAGATGATTTATTGCATTGGTGTATGAAAACGGGCATGAGTATAAGTGAAGTGGTGATGGAAAATGAAAATGCCTGGAGAGACGAAGCGAATACCCGTGACCGTTTGCTATCTATTTGGGATGTTATGAAACAGTCTGTTTTCCTGGGATGCCATGCGCAGGGATTGCTTCCCGGAGGATTAAATGTAAAAAGAAGAGCCGCAGCTTTAAATAAAAAATTATTAAAAGATAAAACCTATTTTGATTTTGATTCCTGGATAGGCGCAATTAAAGAAGGCGGCAACGATTTTAAATATACGCTTGACTGGGTAAGTTGCTTTGCGCTTGCAGTTAATGAACAAAATGCTTCTTTTGGAAGAGTTGTTACAGCGCCAACCAACGGTGCGGCCGGCGTTATACCCGCAGTGCTTACATATTATATAATATTTTGTAATGGGAATGCTGCTGATAAGATTATTCAATTCTTACTAACGGCTTCCGAAGTAGGGAGTATATTTAAAAAAGGGGCAACTATATCTGCCGCAATGGGAGGTTGCCAGGCAGAGATTGGCGTTTCTTCGTCTATGGCTGCCGCTGCTTTAACTGAATGTTTGGGTGGCACACAAAGACAAGCGCTGATGGCTGCTGAAATTGCAATGGAACATCACCTTGGCATGACCTGCGATCCTATAAACGGGCTGGTGCAAATACCCTGCATTGAAAGAAATACCATGGGAGCCATAAAAGCTATAACTGCCTGCCAGCTTGCATTGCAAAGTGCACCTGATTACGCCAAGGTAAGTTTGGATAACGTTATTAAGACAATGTGGAATACGGCTATTGATATGAGCAGCAAATACAAAGAAACTGCTGATGGAGGATTAGCAGTTAATGTACCGTTGAGTTTAAGTGAGTGTTGAGTTAATTTCTACGTTTAGCTATTATAGTTACATTCCATACTTTCTTTTAATATCCC
>CBIGQT010000060.1:0-9482 GCA_966191655.1 uncultured Ginsengibacter sp. | reverse complement strand
AAGTTTTTTTGTAACAGGTTTGGCAATATCATGCAAAATTGCTGCCCACCTGAGCCAGAGATCATTTGTATTCGACGCAATATTATCAAGCACCTGCAAGGTGTGATAAAAATTATCTTTATGACCTTTGCCGTCAATATACTCAGCCCCGGCGAGCGAAACCATTTGAGGGAAAATAATTTTCAACAAACCGCTTTTATAAAGTAAATCAAATCCTGTTGAGGGCTTTTCAGTTAAAATAATTTTATTCAACTCGTCTGTAATTCGTTCTGCACTTACAATCTTAATGCGGTAAGCATTTTTTTTTATTGATTCAAAAGTTTCAGAAGCAATATCAAAATGTAATTGAGCAGCAAACCGGATTGCCCGCATCATTCTTAACGGGTCGTCGCTAAACGTTTGGTCAGGAGGCAGCGGCGTTCTTATAATTTTTTTTTCAATGTCATCAATTCCTTTCAATGGATCTACCAGGTTTCCAAAATCATTTTTATCCAGACTTATAGCAATTGTATTGATTGTGAAATCCCTTCGCATTCTGTCTTCTTCCAATGTTCCCGGTTGTACCTCAGGTTTGCGACTATCAGAATTATAACTTTCTTTTCTTGCGCCCACGAATTCAATGTCAAAAGCAGTTTCACCTATGCCTCTTTCTTTCGGAGAGGGAAAAGATTTATTGTAGATTTTTATTTGGGCTGTTCCAAATGTTTTAAAAATATTTACTTCAGGAATTGGAGTAAATTGTTGTGCGGTTTTTTTTGCCAATTCTATTCCATCACCAAAGCATACAATATCCGCATCTTTAGTTGGCCTGTTTAATATTTTATCTCTCACAAAACCACCTATTACAAATGCAGAAATATTCAGCTCTTTTGCCGCCTTACTGATTTTATTGAAAATAAAAAGTTCTTCATCACTGCATTTAATATTCATGTTACAAAAATAAATATTTTGCTTTGAGCTAATGGACAGTATTTAAGCGCCGGAAATATTACGGGTAGGTGACTTACAGATAACAACTCGGATTTTTATAATTATAATTCTAATTTCGTGGCATTAATGTTGAAACATATACAATCCTGCCCAAAACTGCTTTTTTTTGGAAGAACGTTTGACATATTGACAAGTGAAAAAAAATTATGAATAGAAATTATTTTATGGTGGCTCCCGAAGATGAAATGGAATTTATGCCTATTATTCCTTTGAACGAGGATGGTAATGAAGGCAATGATGATCAGCCTATTCCCCTTGAATTACCTTTATTGCCCTTGCGAAATACGGTTTTGTTTCCTGGCGTTGTTATACCTATTACGGTTGGCAGAGATAAAAGTATAAAGGCCGTAGCCGACGCTTATAAGGCTGACAAATTGATAGGTGTTGTATCTCAAAAAGACAGTCTGGTAGAAGAACCTACTGTGGCTGATTTAGTTAATATTGGCACAGTTGCAAAAATAATTAAGCTTATAAAAATGCCAGACGGAGGCACAACTGTAATTATACAAGGCAAGAAAAGATTTAAAATTGATGAGATCACCACAGATGATCCCTATTTCAAAGCGAAAATTACAGTTCTTGTTGAAGAAGAATTGAAAAACGATAATGATTTTGATGCTATGGTTTCTTCTATTAAAGAACTTGCCGGTCAGATAATTCAACTTTCTCCTAATCTTCCTTCCGAAGCTTCTATCATTTTAAAGAATATAGAAAACCCGTCTTTTTTAATCCATTTTGTAAGTAGCAATTTAAACAGTTCTATAGCGGAGAAACAAAAGTTGTTGGAGATTCATAACATTAAAGCACGTGCAGAAATATTAATGAACCTTTTGCATACTGAATTACAATATGCTGAATTAAAAAATAAGGTAACCAATAAAACCCGTGCTGAACTTGATAAGCAGCAAAAAGATTATTTTTTGCAACAGCAATTAAAGGCCATTAAAGAAGAATTGGGTGGTGATAATTTTGCTGAGATAAAAGAAATGCAGAAAAAGGCAGAAGCAAAAAAGTGGCCTGCTACTGCAAAAGAAATGTTCAATAAAGGTCTGGAGAAATTAGAAAGGATGCATCCTTCAACACCTGATTACTCTGTAATATATAATCATCTTGATCTTATGCTTGATTTACCCTGGGAAGATTATACAAAGGATCAATATGATTTCAAAAAAGCAAAAAAAATATTAGACCATGACCATTATGGAATGGAGAAAATAAAGCAAAGAATTCTTGAATACCTGGCGGTGCTTAAATTGAAAGGTGATATGAAAAGCCCTATTCTTTGTTTTGTTGGCCCCCCGGGAATTGGAAAAACTTCTTTAGGCAAAAGTATTGCTAACGCAATTAACCGTAAATATGTGAGAGTAAGTTTGGGCGGCCTTCATGATGAAAGCGAAATTCGTGGCCATCGTAAAACTTATATTGGCGCAATGCCCGGAAGAATTTTACAATCTATCAGAAAAATAAAATCTTCGAACCCGGTAATGATATTGGACGAAATAGATAAAGTAGGAACCGATTTTCGTGGTGATCCTTCATCTGCATTGCTGGAAGTGCTGGATCCTGAACAAAACAATAATTTTTATGATAATTATTTGGAAACAGAATATGATTTGAGTAAAGTATTGTTTATTGCTACCGCGAATAATCTTCAAAATATTCAACCTGCCTTACGGGACAGGCTTGAAATTATTGATTTGAATGGTTATGCTATTGAAGAAAAAATTGAGATTGCGAAACGACATCTTATTCCAAAGCAAAAAGATGCGCACGGATTAAAAGATGTTTCGTTTAAAATAAGTGATACAGTTATTGAAAAAATAATATCAGAATTTACCAGGGAAAGCGGTGTTCGTGAATTAGACAGGCAATTAGCAAGTGTTATGCGTAACCTTGCCCGTACTTACGCAGAGAAAGGAAAATTGAAGCCAACGATAAGTAGTGGAGATGTTGAAAAAATCCTTGGCAAGTCAAAGTATAATAACGAAATGTATAAAACTGCAAATATGCCTGGAGTTGCTGTAGGCCTTGCCTGGACTTATGTTGGAGGCGATATCCTTTTTATTGAGACCACTACCAGTGAAAATGGCAAAGGTGATTTAAAACTTACGGGAAATCTTGGTAATGTAATGAAAGAAAGCGCCAGCACTGCTATGACTTATCTTCAGGCCAATGCAAAAAAATATGGAATTGATCCCCAGATATTCAATAAAAAAAATGTACACGTGCACGTTCCCGAAGGCGCTGTGCCTAAAGACGGACCAAGTGCTGGTATTACTATGATGACAGCGCTGGCATCGTCATTTACGGGGCGAAAAGTGAAACCGTATCTCGCAATGACCGGTGAAATTACATTGAGAGGCCAGGTACTTCCGGTCGGTGGTATTAAGGAGAAAGTGCTTGCTGCAAAAAGAGCCGGTTTAAAAGAAATTATTATGAGTGTGCAAAATGAAAAGGATGTAGCAGAAATAAATCCGCATTTTATAAAAGGCCTTAAAGTAAATTATGTAAAAACCATGCAACAGGTACTTGACCTTGCCTTATTATAACATTACAGAAAACCCTTAGGTAGAATTCGCCGTATATATAATTGTAAACAAAATCAACAGACTTTCATGTTGGTTGTTTTAAGGGTTAAAGAGATCCCTCCCGATTCCTCGGGAGGGAAATTTTTTTAAGCCTTATCTTAAAAGATAGAAAAATTGTTGTTGAAAAAATAAAATAACAGGCTACTTAAACTATAACCATTACTTATTTTATTTCAAGTTTAAGAACGGAATCATTTTCAAAAAAACCTTCTAATGAATCACCAACCATGCATTCACCTACGCCGGCTGGCGTTCCGGTAAAAATAAGGTCTCCTATATTGAGAGAAAAATAGTTGGAAATATTTGCTACAATAGCATCAATTGAAAATATCATTTGTCCCGAATTGCCTTTTTGAACTACTTCTTTGTTTTTGGCAAAAGAAAAATTAATATTCTTTTTATTTATTGCCGGGGTTAAATCAATAAATGTTCCTACTGCAGCAGAATTATCAAAAGACTTGGCCTTTTCCCAGGGAAGTCCTTTTTCTTTTAATTGATTTTGGATATCCCGTGCAGTAAAATCAATACCGATACTTATTGCATTATAATAATTGAAAGCATGTTTTTCCTGGATATATTTTCCATTTTTACTAATGCGCACCACAAGTTCACATTCATAATGCAGCTCATTGGTAAATTCAGGATAATAAAAAGGAGTATGATTTTGAACGAGAGCACTCTTGGGCTTCATAAAGATAACGGGTTCGTCCGGTATATCATTACCCATTTCTTTTGCGTGGTCTGCATAATTACGTCCTATACAAAAAATTTTCATGTTGAAGCAGCTTTATTATTCGGGTGCCAGAGGTTTAGTTGGCGAAAATATACAAAACAAATTAAAAAAAGAATTTACTTAACCAGCGGATTAAGGATTAAATGTAAAACTATTTATCGTATTCATGGTCCTGTCAATTCCCATTGAGGCAAAATTCTCGATTATCTCAATGCATTTTTCAATTTTTAAATTTACAAGAGGAATTTCCTCCTTAAACCACCGGCTAAGAACAAATTCAATCTGCATGCCTTTCGGGAAGTTATTCCCTACTCCAAAACGCAGCTTGGGATAAGCATCTGTTCCCAGAACATTCTGAATATCACGCAGTCCGTTATGTCCCGCATCGCTCCCTGTTTTGCGCAAGCGCAGTTTATTTAACGGCAGTGCCAGGTCATCAACAATGGTTAACGAATTTTCTACTTCAATATTTTCTTTATTCAGCCAGTATTTTACCGCCCTGCCACTTAAATTCATAAATGTTGTGGGTTTAATACAAACAAATACTCTCCCTTTCCATTTTATCTCTGATACTTCTGCAAGCCGCTCGGTTTTAAAAAAACCACCATGTTTTAATACAAAAGCGGTCACAACATCAAAACCAATGTGCGCATATTCATCTCCCGTGTTGCCTAGTCCAACAATTAAATACTTCGACATTTAGTAACGAAGATAGGATTTTGTAAAATTGCTGAATGGATAGATTGAAATTATTCAAATCGTTTTTGCACAATTACTTATACGATTTTTTAATTCTTATAGATTTGGAAATTGCAAATAATTACCTGTTGGCCGATAATGGAATTCTTAAAATTTATCTTTAAAAGCCTAATTTATTTGATCCCTTTCCAGATATTGCTGTAATTCAGCATCAGTTTTTATAAGCACATCTCTTACTTTACTACCCTGGTTAGGACCAACCACACCAGCAGCTTCTAATTGATCCATTAATCTTCCTGCACGATTGTAACCCAACTTCATACGGCGTTGCAATAAAGAAGTACTTCCGCTTTGACTCTGAACTATCAGTCTGGCAGCGTCTTCAAAAAGGGCATCTCTGTCGTTTACATCAAAATCTTTATTTTCAAATTCCTTTTCATCAACATATTCCGGAAGCATAAATGCCTGGGGATATCCTTGCTGATCACCAATAAAATCTGTAACCTGGTCTACCTCGGGTGTATCAACAAACGCACATTGAAGACGTGTAAGTTCTCCGTTATAACTTATAAGCATGTCGCCTTTCCCGATCAATTGTTCGGCACCCCCAACATCCAGAATTGTACGACTGTCAATCTTGCTGCTCACCTTAAAAGCAATTCTTGCAGGAAAATTTGCTTTGATGGTGCCCGTAATTATATTAACTGAAGGCCTTTGTGTAGCAATTATCAAATGAATACCCACTGCTCTTGCAAGCTGCGCCAGTCTTGCTATTGGCATCTCCACTTCTTTGCCGGCAGTCATAATTAAATCAGCAAATTCATCAATTACTAAAACTATAAACGGTAAATATTGATGGCCCTTTTCAGGATTTAGTTTTCTGGCAACAAACTTTTCATTGTATTCTTTTATGTTTCTGGTACCCGCTTCTTTTAATAAATCGTACCGGTTATCCATTTCAATACATAAAGCATTTAATGTATGAATAACTTTTTTTGTATCAGTAATAATTGCGTCTTCTTCACCCGGCAACTTTGCCAGGAAATGCTTTTCAATACTTTTATAAATACTTAATTCTACTTTCTTCGGATCAATTAAAACAAGCTTTAATTGAGAAGGATGTTTTTTATACAAGAGAGAAACAAGAATTGCATTTAACCCAACAGATTTGCCCTGTCCCGTAGCACCCGCCATCAATAAATGTGGCATAGTTGTAAGGTCAACAATAAAATTTTCATTATCAATTTTTTTACCAATTGCAATAGGCAAAGAGAAATGATTGTTTTGAAACTTGTCAGAATTTAATAAAGTGCGCATGCTCACGACTGTCTTCTTAACATTAGGCACTTCTATACCAATGGTGCCTTTTCCGGGAATAGGAGCAATAATGCGAATGCCAAGCGCAGCAAGGCTTAGCGCTATATCATCTTCCAGATTTTTTATGCGTGAAATGCGAACACCCGGTGCAGGAACTATTTCATACAAAGTAACCGTAGGGCCAACTGTTGCATAAATTTTTTGTATTTCAATATCATAATTTTTCAGCGTATTAATAATCTGGTTCTTATTAGTTTCCAGTTCAGTCACATCCTGGACAATTTTTTCACTGCCATGAGCTTCGAGCAAATCAATTGTTGGAAATTTATAATTTCTTAAATCCAGTATGGGATCATAAGGTTGTTGCGTTTTTGGTTTTAAAATAACGTCTTCTTTTTCCATTTGCGGAATTGCTTTCACTTCGAGTTGCAAATCACTTTCGGGAAGTTTATTTAAAACAGGATTTTTTAACTTTTCTTCTTTTATTTCAGGAATACTAAATTGCTTTCTTATTTCTCCTTTAGCGGTATCATCGTTCTTTTCAATAATCCGCAAGTCATGGTTAATTCCGTCCTCATTATTAACCGTAATATTCATTAAAGGAGTAAAGTTATCTTTTGAAGTTTTTAACGAAGCATCTTTGTAAGCATCTGTAAAAGATGTTATTTCGCTATCATCTTCTGCAACAATTTCTTTGGGAGGGTTTAATTTTTTATTATAAAGAAAATTAAATGAAGGATTGAAACGCCAAATGATGTAACTGAGCAACGCAACCATCAAAACCGCTGCCGTTCCTACTTTTCCAATCATATCATGCAACCACTCATTTTCCATATCCCCTACAGCGCCGCCCCAGGGAAAAGGGTGCCCTTTCATGAGAAAAGATGCAGTAACGCTTATTACAAGAAGCCCGACAATTACATAACGGATGTTACGGCCAACAGAAAATATTTTTTTCGGTGCAAATAAATTTACGCCTACAATAAAAAAGAATGTACAAAATAAATAAGAAGCAATACCAAATCCCGATCTGAAAAACAGGTCAGAAAAATAAGCTCCTGCGGTACCTAATAAATTATCCATCGGCTCTGCATGGCTGGGCAATAAAATTTTTGCTCCCTTAAACACTTTAGATTGATCTTCCTGCCAGGTAAATAAATAAGAAGTGAAAGAAATGAAAAGAAGACAGGATATGAGTATAAGAATTGCACCGATAATCTTATGTGATCGTTCATCCTTAAGCAATTTTTTCACCTCCACTTTTGCCTCAATATCAGCTTTCATTTTTTTAGGATCTGCCGCTTTACTTTTTTTTGTTTTTTTACTATTCGCCATTTGCTTACAAAGATAGATAAATGGTTAAATGGTTTATTGAGTTAGCAGATTATAAATTCGAATTGCTCATTGTCAATTGCTTATTGTTTTTTGTTTTTTATTATTCCGGCAAACAGACAAAGCCAGCCGGTTATAAAAGCTAAACCTCCGAGCGGCGTGATGGCGCCTATCCAATCATATCCAGGCAAAACTGCAGCTTTAATAAAAGTGAGTGCATATAAAGAGATACAGAATAGAATAATTCCAATAATAAAAAGTTTGCCGGACCATTTTATAAATTTATTCGGAAATTCTTTATATAAAATACCTGATGCCAGCAATGCAAATGCATGATAAAACTGGTAACGAACTGCCGTTTCAAAAATACTCACGGCATAATCTGAAACATGTTGTTTTAAAGAATGAGCAGCAAAAGCCCCAAGCGCTACTGAAAGCGCGCCAATAAGTGCAGCAGCTTTTAAAAATCCTTTATGCATTAATGTTAGTGATTAAAAGTTCAGGGAAATTTTACTATTGTTATTGTATTTCCGAAAGAAAATGTGACAGAGAATTTTCATTCAGTTCTTCAATATTAAGTATAAAATCTGCTTGTGAATAATAGGGTTCTCTTTCTTTTAATTTTTGTTGAATAAAAAATAATAATTCTGAAGGATTCACTTTTTTTATAACAGGTCTTTTTTCTGTTTCATGCATCACCTGTTTCAACAATGTTTCTGGTTCTGCTTTTAAGTAAAAAACTTTTCCCTGTGATTTCATCCATTCCATATTATCGTAAAAACATGGGGCGCCACCACCACAAGCCAACAAAAAATTTTTTTTATCCTCAAATTTGCGAAGATGATACCGTTCTAATTCACGAAATTTTTCCTCTCCTTTTTTTTCAAAAATATCAGTAATAGTCATTTTAAAAGCTTTTTCAATTTTTGCATCTAAATCATAAAATGCCAGCTTATTCTTTTTTGACCAAATCCTTCCCCAATGAGATTTTCCACTTCCCATAAAACCAATAATGAAAATTTTTACCGGTAACTCAACAACTTTAGTTCCTTTTCCTACATTCATGTGCGTAATATCTTTAACGGAATTCATCTCCCGTGTTTGATCTTGTTTGTTCCCGGCTTTCGGCTTTACAATTAATTTCTCCATGCAAATCAAAATGTTATTTAAACGCGTTCAATCCTGTAACATCCATGCCTGTAATAAGAAGGTGTACATCGTGCGTACCCTCGTAAGTAAGAACACTCTCCATATTCATCATGTGGCGCATTATAGAATATTCTCCCGTAATGCCCATACCACCAAGCATTTGCCTCGCCTCACGGGCAATGTTAGACGCAATTTCGCATGCATTTCTTTTGGCCATACTCACCTGTTGCGGAGTTGCTTTCTCTTCATTCATCAGCGTGCCAAGACGCCAGTTAAGCAATTGAGCTTTTGTAATTTCCGTTATCATTTCTGCAAGCTTTTTTTGCTGCAACTGAAAACCCGCGATAGGTTTATCAAATTGAATTCTTTCCTTCGAATAACGCAACGCTGTATCATAACAATCCATAGCAGCACCAATAGCTCCCCATGCAATGCCATAGCGTGCTTTTGTTAAGCAACTCAACGGGCCTTTTAATCCTTTCATATTTGGCAAAATATTTTCTTTGGGAACTTTTACATTATCAAAAACCAACTCACCGGTGGCGCTTGCACGCAAACTCCATTTGCCATGCGTGGTTGGGGTAGAAAATCCGGCCATGCCTCTTTCCAGGATCAAACCACGAATTTCACCGGCCTCATCTGGCAACCGACAGCGCGTCTGTGGGTGGAATGGC
>CBIGQT010000059.1:0-9494 GCA_966191655.1 uncultured Ginsengibacter sp. | reverse complement strand
AATAAACATTGGGCTAAGCTCATATTCTTTTAGAGCAAGCAATGCAGCATTAAATCTTTCTACATGCCCAACCTGTAATTTTATATTAGCCTCTTTGGTCAGCTTTACAATTTCTTTTGCTTCGCTCATTGTATTGGCAAGAGGCTTTTCTACAAACACATGCCTGCTTTTTAAGATAGCCATTTTGCATAATTCATAATGCATGGTTGTGGGCGCAACAATATCTACTATGTCGCATGCATCAATTAAATCAGCGGCGTTTTTAAATCTTTTTAGGCCATATTTATCTTTAACGGCGAGAGCATTTTCATCAGAGGGATCGTAAAATCCAGCCAGCTTTACGCTGTCTATTTCTTTCCAGTTATTGAGATGAAATTTGCCCAAATGTCCTACACCAAAAACACCAACTTTAAGCATAATGCACAATTTAATTGCAATAAAGATAACAACCGGAAAATAATCAAAATAATAAAACTAATTTTTTTACACGGGCAAAAAAATTAGCTCAAAAAAAATATTTAAAACGGATACAATTAAGATGCCTGTTGTAAAAATACTGAATGAGAAAGATAATAGTTATTCGGGCTGTAAAGAAAAAGACAGCTCCCGTTTTTTATTTCGTCAATTAACGGCTTGTAAATTTTTTTTTGTATTTTAGGACAACTAAAACTACGTCCTATATAGCCTTTGCTTTTTATAAAATTTTCATTTACATAATTGGCACAATGCATTACGATAGCTCTTTTGAAAGCGTTATCGTTGATACCTTTTTCTTCGCCCTCAAGATGCAGCTAATAGCCATGCTCACCATTATATGTATTGCCTGTAACATAAAATCCAAGACTGCTTTTATTGCTTCTCGGATTATTTGAAAAATGTTCAGCATACTCGGCACCTGAGTTACGGCCATGAGCAACATAAGTATTATATAAAATTTTATAATTTTTAAGATCAAGTACAAATAATCTTTTTTTAGCGGAAGAAAGGCTGAAGTCAACTATTGAAATAATAGAATCATTGTTGAGCTTGCCCATTGAACGCAATGTTATAAACCCCCTGATAGCATAGTCATAAGCTTGTTTACTAAGATCGAGCGTATTTAACTGCAAGCTATCGTAAACACTTATTTTATTTGAGTTTGGCCATTCGTCAGTGTTATTACCAGCAATATTTACTGAACTATCGGAAGAAGGTTGGGTATGAGGTATCGTTTTTGCAAAAACAAAAGGAAGGTGAATAAGAAAAATAAAAAAGGATGAAATAAAAATAGAAAACTTTTTCAATGACTTTTTCATTAAGCACTTTTTAATATATTATAAAAATGTTTTTGAAAATGGTGAACTTAATAAGTTCACGGTTTTTCATATTTGGGTTAGTTAAGTAAGATACTTTTAAATATTGGATTAACTTCTCTTTTATTTGCGACTGCGAAATTACTTCAGATTTTTTTTTTATCCTATTATTATAATGGATAATTTTTTTCGATTCTTTTCTTTATCGCTTTTTTAACATATAAAGTACAGTCACATGAGAGTAATTATTTTTAAAACAGATTTTTTTCAATTTTATTGTTCTCAAAAAGTTGTATAGGTTAATGGTATCGTTTGAAGTCTTAATTTTCTTCTGCTCTTATATTTGCAGGAAACATTTATAATTACAGACAAAAATTCCATATTAAATAGCCCTATCGAATATTTAAAAGGTGTTGGGCCGCAAAGGGGAGATCTTTTAAAAAAAGAAGCAGGCATTTTTACATTTAACGATTTACTTGAATATTTTCCTTTTCGTCATATTGATAAAACACAAATAACAACCATTAATAACATTGTTCCGGAAACTGAATATGTACAGGTTGTTGGAAAAATTGTTTCTCTTGAAATAATGGGAGAAAGGAGAGGAAGGCGGCTTGTGGCAGGCTTAAATGACGGCACCGGTGAATTGGAATTAGTTTGGTTCCAGGGTATTAACTGGTTGCAAAAATCAATTCATGTCGGAAGGAGATACAGGGTTTTTGGAAAGGCCGGATTTTTTATGAATGCTCCGCAAATATCTCATCCCGAAATGGAAGAGGTTACGGAGGCAGGCGTTGAAAAGAATTTATTCCTGGAACCTGTCTATCCAGGTACCGAAAAACTAAAATCGAGAAATTTGGGAGGAAGGCAAATAGCGAAGCTTACCTATACGTTATTGCAAATGCTGACCGAAAAAGATATACCTGAAAACCTTCCTGAATTTTTGCTTAAAAAATATCAACTTGTTAGCAGGTACATTGCTTTCAGGCAGATACATTTCCCCGCAAGCACTAACGAATATCTTGATGCACTGAAGCGGTTAAAATTTGAAGAACTGTTTATATCACAACTTCGTTTAGGCCTCATCCGTTATAAACGGCATTCCTTTTCGAAAGGCTTAATATTTAATAAAGTTGGCGAACACTTCAATGAGTTTTACAATAACAATCTTCCATTCGAATTGACAGGTGCCCAAAAGCGTGTACTTAAAGAAATAAGAAAAGATATGGGCAGTGGAAAACAAATGAACCGTTTGTTGCAGGGCGATGTGGGAAGTGGCAAAACAATAGTAGCGCTAATGAGCATGCTCATTGCTGCCGATAATGGATATCAAAGTTGCTTTATGGCGCCCACCGAAATTCTTGCACGCCAGCACTATGAAAGCCTGCGATTACTTCTTCAAAATATTCCGGTTACGCTACGAATACTTACAGGTTCTTCATCAGCAAAAGAAAAAAGAGAGATCTTGCAGGCAACCGCAAATGGTGAAGTAACGATATTAACAGGAACCCACGCTTTAATTGAAGACAGCGTTATATTCAAAAATTTAGGTCTTGCAATAGTTGATGAGCAACATAGGTTTGGCGTAGCACAAAGAGCAAAGCTTTGGAAAAAAAATGAGGTAAATCCTCATGTATTAGTAATGACGGCAACGCCCATTCCACGTACCCTGGCATTAACGGCTTATGGTGATCTTGATTACAGTGTTATGGATGAATTGCCTCCCGGGAGAAAGTTGGTAACTACTGTTCACAGGATGGAATATGCAAGGCCGCAGGTAATGGATTTTATAAAAAGCGAGATAAAAAAGGGGAGACAGTCATATATTGTTTATCCGTTAATTGAGGAATCAGCCAAGCTGGATTTTGAAAACTTAATGAAAGGATATGAAGAAGTAAAAGCATTTTTCCCGGAACCGGAATTTTATATAAGCATGGTACATGGACGCCAGAAGTCGCTGCAGAAGCAGGTTAACATGGAACGATTTATAAAAGGCGATACTCAAATAATGGTTTCTACTACAGTAATTGAAGTAGGCGTAAATGTGCCTAATGCAAGCGTAATGCTGATAGAGAGCGCAGAAAAATTTGGCCTTCCCCAGTTGCACCAGTTAAGAGGCAGAGTCGGAAGGGGAAGTGAAAAAAGTTATTGTATTTTGCTTACCAAAGTGAAACTCTCTGCTGATGCAAAACGGCGGCTTAAAATTATGTCCGAAACCAATGATGGATTTAAAATTGCAGAAAAAGATTTGGAAATTCGTGGGCCCGGAGATATAGAAGGAACGAGACAAAGCGGCATTCTTAATTTTAAATTAGCTAATATTGTTGAAGACAAAAAAATGCTTGAAGCAGCCAGGTATTGTGCAGAAAAAATTATAAACGAGGATCCTCAACTTTCTTCGGATGATAATGTGTGTTTAAAAAATTTTTTATTGCTGCAGAAGGGAAAAACAATGTGGAGTAAGATATCCTGACCGTTATGTTGCCTTACATTGTTAATTGCATATTAAATCATAAATGAAAGTTTTATTTTGAAACTTCTCTTATAATTCTTTCGTAAATTTAATTTTTAATAGTTCCAATATTTTCCTGGTTTCCTTGATAAACTTTTTATACATTTTCTGTCATAAAACAAATATGTGCCTTGAAACTATTTAAGATTTCTCAATTCTTTATTTTAGCTATGCTGGCAACTTTATTTGTTGCTCAGAATATATCTGCCCAGATTGAGTTTGTTGAAAATAAAGGCCAGTGGAACAGTCAGGTAAAATTTATGACTCATGCCGGCAGTGGTGAATTTTATTTGCAACAGAACGGATTCACCGTTGCTCAAAGTAATCCCAATGATGTTGAAAATATAAAGGAAAGAAGGCACAATGAAGCACTGGGACTTACCACAAGCCAGGCGGCAGCAAACAAAATCCGTTCTCACGCTTATAACGTACAATTTTTGAATTCAAAAAATCCGGAAATAATTCCTGATAAACCTATACCGTCGGTTAATAATTACTTTATTGGAAATGATCCTGCAAAATGGGCTTCTGATTGTAGAATTTTCCAGGGAATTACTTATAAAGATGTTTATCCCGGTATAGATGTTCGTTATTATTCTGATGCGGTCAGCAATTTAAAATATGATCTTATTATACATCCCGGCGCCGATATAAATAATATTGCTATGAAATATTCCGGCGCTGATAAAATTACCGTAAAAAATAAGCAACTTATTGTATCAACTTCACTCGGTGACAATAAGGAACTATCTCCTTATACTTACCAGGTTGTTGATAATAGCAGGCAGGAATTAGATTGTCGTTATGTGGTAGATAAGGATGTAGTGAGGTTCAAAGTAAAAAATTATGATCCTTCTAAAATTCTTATAATTGATCCTACTCAAATATTTTTTAGTTTTTCCGCAAGCACAGCAGATAATTGGGGATTCACGGCTACTTATGGGCCTGATGGAAGTTTTTATGGTGGCGGAATTGTTTTTAATCAAGGCTTTCCTGTTTCGACCGGCGCTTATGATGAAACATTTAATGGCGATTTTGACATTGGCATAATTAAGCTTATACCGAGTGGTAAAGGAAGGGTTTATGCAACTTATATTGGCGGTAAAGATGCCGATCAACCTCATAGCCTTATTGTTGACCCACAGGGAAATCTTGTAATTGCAGGGAGATCGAAGTCTGCTGATTATCCAACTTATCCATCCACTGTTCCTAAAGTTATTGGCCCCGGAGGTGGATGGGATATTATTGTTACAAAATTAAATGCTTCCGGCAGTGCTCTTATTGGGTCAATGAGAATCGGTGGCTCACGGGATGATGGTGTAAACGTGAGAGACGAAACTAGTAGCGGGGGCGCTTCGTCATTAAAGCGCAATTACGGAGATGATGCCCGCAGTGAAGTATTATTAGATGCTGCCAATAATATATATGTTGCTTCATGCACGCAATCGATTGATTATAGTGAGACGGTAACTGCCGGAGCTTTTCAATCGAAAATGGGAGGCGGGAGCGGCCAGGATGGGGTAGTTCTTAAGATTAATCCAAATTGTAACAGCATTATTTATAACACCTTTCTTGGTGGCAGCAAAGATGATGCTGCTTATGTTTTAGTTCTTGATCCCGCCAACAATGTTTATGTTGCCGGAGGGACTGCAAGTACCGACTTTCCCGGAATATCAGGATCAGGCGTCATCAGTTCTTCCAATTCAGGAGGTGTTGGTGATGGCTTTGTTGTGGAACTTAACAGCACAGGAACTGCCGCAATAAAAGGAACCTATCTTGGCACCTCTGGCATAGACCAGGTATACGGTATTGATGCGGATAAATTCGGATTTATTTATGTTACCGGCACTACTACCGGCGCCTGGCCGGTTGTGCAGCCTGCGGGCGCAGTCAGTTTTTTTTCCGTTCCAAATACTAAGCAATTTATTTCAAAATTAAAGCCTGATTTAAGCGGCTATGTTTACTCTACAGTATTTGGGGCGCCTGGCTCTACCTTGCCAAATATTTCTCCCACAGCATTCCTTGTTGACCGTTGCGAAAATGTATATGTAGCAGGATGGGGAGGAAAATCAAATACCGGTTTCGGTGAAGGCAATACGCCTGATGCAATTAAACCCAAGTCAGATGTTTCCGGAAGCGACTTCTACTTTTTTGTGCTGAAAAAAGATGCCGCCACACAATTATATGGTACTTTTTTTGGTCAGGAAGATCCTCCTGAGGGTGTAAATAATCCCTTAACTTTTGGTGACCATGTAGATGGCGGTACCAGTAGGTTTGATAAGAACGGAGTTATTTATGAAGCGATGTGTGCAAATTGTTTTCGAACTGTTGCTTTTGTGGGCTCGCCACTTGGGGTTTGGGGGCCAAGGGATCTTGCAGTAGGTAATAATGGGCAGTGCAATCTTGGAATGCTTAAAATTGAGATGGATTTTGCAGGCGTGCGTGCCTCTGTGAGAGCCTCAATAGATGGTGTTTCTTATGATACAACCGGGTGTGTGCCTTTGAAAGCAGATTTTGCCGATACACTTAATAAAGGCAAACTATATTACTGGAGTTTTGGTGATGGTACCGGCGATACAACAACAAGCCCAAATAATTCTCATGTTTATAATGCAACAGGTCTTTATCTTGTAAGGCTTATTTCAATTGACAGTACAACCTGTAACATTTCCGATACAGCCTATACACATATTAAAGCCGGAGATAACAAAGTACTTTTAGATTTTATACCGAATAAAATTCCTCCCTGCACTAATTTAAGTTACAGTTTTACTAATACTTCTGTACCTTCAAAAGGTTCATTTAATCCCGATACGTTTACCTGGGATTTTGGGGACAACAGCGCCCTGGTAGTTGCAAGCCAATCGCCACCTGTTCAACATACTTATTCCGGCCCTGGAACCTATATCGTTAAGTTGTCAATTGATGATACAACATTTTGTAATTCGCCTGCAGATACCGTTAAAACAGTACGTCTTTCTCCACAGGTAAAAGCGCAGTTTGAAACACCCGCAAGGGGTTGCGTTCCTTATACTGCAGTCTTTACGAATAATTCATTGGGAGGCCTTTCATTTATATGGGATTTTGGTGATGGAAGCGGTACATCTACTGACGACAATCCTTCCCATTTATATGATAAAGTTGGTGCCTTTGTTGTAACATTAAAAGCATTTGACTCAAGCTCGTGCAACCAAGTAGATTCTGCCACTTTTACAATAACTGTAAGCCCTATCCCGACAGCTTCATTTACTTACAATCCTAATCCTCCTAAGGAAAATACTTTTACTAACTTTGTAAATCAATCAACGGGTGCTACAAAGTATAACTGGAATTTTGGAGACGGGGATACTTCGGCAGAAACTAATCCCAAACATATTTTCCCTGCAACTGGTACTTACAATGTATGTCTCAATGCTGCGAACGATGCCGGCTGCAGCGCTGATACCTGCATTAATGTTAGTTCTTTAATAAGGCCTTTGGTAGATGTTCCTTCAGCATTTACGCCGGGAAAATTTGGTATAAATGGCCGCATAAGTGTCGTTGGATTTGGAATTACATCAATGCGTTGGAGTATTTATAACCGGTGGGGACAGAAAGTTTTTGAAAGTGATAATGTTAAGAGTTCATGGGATGGAACCTTTAAAGGTAAGATTCAGCCTTTAGACGTTTATGCATATACGTTAGAGGTAACTTTTTCTGACGGAACAAAGTACAGGAAAACAGGAGATATTACTTTATTAAGATAATATGAAGGCTAATGAATAAGTTTTTTAAACTATTGGTTGGTGTAATTTTTTTCCTCACAGATCAAAATGCTGTGATGGCGCAGGATCTTCATTTCTCCCAGTTCTTCAATAATCCCCTGCTCACAAATCCTGCTAATACCGGTTTTATACCGGACGCAGATTACAGGTTAGGAGCTTCCTACAGAAATCAATTTTCGAACATCATGGCACAGCCATATAAAACCATGAGTATTTTTGGAGATGCACAGGCTTTTAGAAATAAAATTGAAACAGGATGGCTTGGATTAGGCGGTGTTATTTTGAGTGATGTTGCCGGCACAGGAAGCCTCACCTCTACAAAAATTTATGCGTCTATTGCTTACCACCAGGAGCTTGGGCTCAGCAGTTTGCTTACCGCAGGCTTTAATGTTGGATGGGCAAATAAAAGAATTGATCAAACCAAGCTTACTTATCCTGACCAGTTTGATGGAAAATTTTTTGATGGAAATCAGCCAACGTCAGTGGTTCTTGAAAATGATAATATTAGTTATTTTGACCTTCAGGTAGGTATGAATTACGCCTATTTTCCTACCGAAGATGTTTACATAAATGCCGGCTATTCTATTCAACATGTCAATCAACCTAAAGAAACTTTTTTTGCAGATAACGGGAACGATCAAATTTCAATGAGGCACATTGCATTTCTTAATGGATTATTTAAAGTAACCGACCAGGTTATCATCAATCCCAATATATATTTTACAACCCAGGCGAGAGCAAGCGAATTGATGCTCGGTATGAATGCAGCCTATAATTTATCTGAACATGGCGAAAAGCAAATTATTGGAGGGTTATATTATCGTTACGGTGATGCTATAATTCCAATGGTAGGGCTTGAAATTAATAATATTCGTTTTACATTCAGTTATGATGTAACCACCTCTTCGCTTAAAAATTATAATCAATCTTTTGGGGCAAGCGAATTTAATTTACTTAAAAAAGGCTACTATAGTGATTATGATGGCGACAGGAAACAGGCGCTTTGCCCTACCTTCTGAGTTTGTATTTTTTATCTCATTATACTTTGCTGGTAATTTCAATTTTAATTTCTTATTTAAAATTAGTATTATACCCAAAACAATATACTGCTCTTATTAAATATGATGTTATTTTGTATAGTTGAATAATTGCAAGCTAAGTGGGTGTGTCATCTTTTAATAAAATACATAAACAATAAATTTTTGTATGAATAAAAAAATAGCCATTATCGGTGGCGGAAACCTGGGAACAGCAATAGCAGAAGGATTATTGAAAAGTAAATTCTGCAAAGCATCTGATATTACTATCACGAAAAGAAAAATTGTTACCCTTGAGAATTTAAAAAAAATGGGTGTTATTGTAACATCTGATAATGCTGAAGCAGTGCGTAAAAGTGATTTGATAATCCTTGCGGTGAAGCCCTACCAGGTAAGCGATGTATTAAATAGTTTTAAAAAGGAATTAACTGCCAAACACATTTTGGTTTCTGTAGTTACCGGCGTGCTTATTTCAGAAATTGCTGAAATCATAAAAATAAAACTACCTCTTTTTCGTGCGATGCCTAATACGGCTATAGCAATCCAGGAAAGCATGACTTGCTTTAGTTTTACAAATGCTGCTACCGCACACATTAATGTAGTAAAGAATTTATTTTCCACCCTCGGAGAAGTGGTGACCATTGACGAAAAGCTGATGGAAGCTGCCACCGTTTTGGGAGCCTGCGGAACTGCGTATGCAATGCGTTACATAAGAGCGAATATACAGGGAGGTATCGAAATTGGGTTTGATGCTGCCACTGCAAGCCTTATTGCGGCACAGACGGTTAAAGGCGCTGCCGAATTATTATTGCAAAAAGGTTCGCATCCTGAGCAGGAGATTGATAAAGTTACCACTCCTAAAGGCTGTACCATAGCAGGTTTAAACGAA
>CBIGQT010000058.1:0-9591 GCA_966191655.1 uncultured Ginsengibacter sp. | reverse complement strand
AATTACGGTGACCTTTTAACTGAGGAAGAATATCTTGACATATTGGATACTTTACCAAAAGATAACCAGCATTTGCCTGATGAAGATCCTGATAAGTTTATTGCAAAAATGGGTGCGGAAGCAGTGCATGATATGTTGCAAAGAATTGATTTGGATCAGTTATCTTTTGACCTTCGCAATGCTGCCGCTAATGAAACTTCTCAACAACGTAAAGCTGATGCATTAAAGCGTCTAAGCGTGGTAGAGAGTTTCCGTGATGCTAATACAAGAATCAATAATCGCCCTGAATGGATGGTGATGCAATACATTCCCGTTATTCCACCGGAACTGCGTCCACTCGTACCGTTAGATGGTGGCCGTTTTGCATCTTCTGATTTAAATGATTTGTATCGTCGTGTTATTATTCGCAACAATCGTTTAAAAAGATTATTAGAGATTAAAGCGCCTGAAGTTATTCTTCGTAATGAAAAAAGAATGTTGCAGGAAGCTATAGATTCATTATTTGATAACTCAAGAAAATCTAATGCTGTAAAAGCAGAAGGTGGCCGTGCATTGAAATCATTGAGCGATGTTTTAAAAGGTAAGCAAGGCCGCTTCCGTCAAAATCTTTTGGGTAAACGGGTTGATTACTCCGGCCGTTCTGTAATTGTTGTTGGCCCTGAATTGAAGATGCACGAATGTGGTTTGCCGAAAGATATGGCCGCTGAATTATTCAAGCCATTTATTATTCGCAAATTAATTGAAAGAGGAATCGTAAAAACAGTAAAGAGTGCCCGTAAATTGGTTGATAAAAAAGAAGCCATCATTTGGGATATTCTTGAAAATATATTGAAAGGCCATCCGGTAATGTTGAACCGTGCCCCAACATTACATCGTTTGTCAATACAAGCTTTTCAACCGAAATTAATTGAAGGAAAAGCAATACAATTGCATCCTTTGGTAACAACAGCATTCAATGCCGATTTCGATGGTGACCAAATGGCTGTTCATGTACCACTAAGCAACGCTGCAATTTTAGAAGCGCAGATGCTTATGCTTTCTTCACACAACATCCTGAATCCACAGAATGGTACGCCTATCACACTTCCTTCACAGGATATGGTTCTTGGATTATATTATATTACGAAAGGAAAAAAATCCACAAAAGACCAGGCTGTAAGGGGAGAAGGGAAATCATATTATTCTCCGGAAGAAGTAATTATAGCTTACAATGAGCAGCAAATTGATTTGCATGCAACTATTAAAGTTAAAGTCGATATCCGCAACGAGGATGGAACATTCCAAAATAAATTAATTGATACAACAGTCGGCCGTGTAATTTTTAACCAGCATGTTCCGAAAGGAGCGGGTTATATAAATGCATTGCTTACTAAGAAGGCATTGCGTGAAATTATTGGTGATATAATTAAATGGACTAACATTCCATCCACCGCAAAATTTTTGGATGATATAAAACAATTAGGTTTCCGCATGGCGTTTAGAGGTGGATTGTCGTTCAATATTAATGACCTTATTATACCGGATACCAAACAGGAAATGATTGATAATGCAACAGGTGAGGTTGATGAAGTTTGGGATAATTATAATGCCGGGTTAATTACCAACAATGAAAGGTATAATGGTATTATTGACATCTGGAGCAGGGTTGATACCCGCCTAACGGAAACGCTTATACGCGAATTGGCAAATGATAAACAGGGATTTAATTCTGTTTATATGATGCTTGATTCAGGTGCGAGAGGTTCCAAGCAACAAATTAAACAGTTGGCTGGTATCAGGGGATTAATGGCAAAGCCACGTAAATCAGGAAGTACGGGAAGTGAAATTATTGAAAACCCAATTCTTTCCAATTTTAAAGATGGGCTTAATGTGTTGGAATATTTTATTTCTACGCATGGGGCCCGTAAAGGTCTTGCCGATACTGCATTAAAAACTGCGGATGCGGGTTATTTAACAAGGAGGCTTGTTGACGTTGCCCAGGACGTCGTGATTAATGAAGAAGATTGTGGAACGCTAAGAGGAATTGCTACTACTGCATTAAAGGATAATGAGGACATTATTGAGCCATTATATGATAGAATACTGGGAAGAACTTCTTTACATAATGTGTATAATCCTCTTACTGATGAATTACTAATAGAAGCCGGGGGAATTATAACAGAAGATGTTGCGCATGGCATTGATGAGGCAGGTGTTGAAAATGTAGAAATACGTTCTGTGCTTACATGTGAAAGTCGTCGTGGTGTTTGCGTAAAATGTTATGGTAAAAATCTTGCTTCGGGTTATACTGCTCAAAAAGGCGATGCAGTTGGTATTATTGCAGCTCAGTCAATTGGAGAGCCTGGAACACAGTTAACATTGCGTACATTCCACGTTGGTGGTGTTGCAGGTTCAGCATCAGTAGAGTCTACTTTAAATGCTAAATTCGACGGAACTATTCAGTTTGATGGATTGCGTACAGTCGATGCCGTTAGTAACTCCGGAGAAAAAACAAAAGTGGTTATTGGCCGTACGGGTGAAGTAAGAATTATGGATGTTAAGAACGATCGGTTACTTATTACTAATAACGTTCCTTATGGCGCTACCCTTAATGTAAAAGATGGACAGAAAGTAACCAAAGGTGAAGTGATTTGTACGTGGGATCCGTTCAATAACGTAATCGTTTCTGAGATAGATGGAGCTATTAAATTTGAAAATATTGTTGAAGGTATTACCTATCGTGAAGAGGCTGATGAACAAACAGGTCACAGAGAAAAAGTTGTTATTGAAACAAAAGATAAGGCCCGTATTCCTTCGTTAATTGTTGAAGGTAAAAAAGACTCTAAATCATATAACCTTCCTGTTGGCTCACACATTATTATGGATGAAGGTGAAGAATTGAGAGCAGGACAGGTTGTGGTAAAAATTCCAAGAGTATTAGGAAAGTTAAGAGATATAACGGGAGGTTTGCCACGTGTTACAGAATTGTTTGAAGCAAGAAATCCTGGTAATCCGGCAGTAGTTTCTGAAATTGACGGCGTAGTTTCTTTTGGTAATATTAAGCGTGGTAACAGAGAAATTATTGTTGAAGCAAAAGATGGTGTTGTGAAGAAATATCTTGTTCCGCTTACAAGACAAATACTTGCGCAGGATGGTGATTTTATTAAAGCAGGTATTGCCTTATCTGATGGACAGATCGCTCCTGCTGATATACTTTCTATTAAAGGTCCATTTGCAGTCCAGGAATATGTAGTGAATGAAATCCAGGAAGTGTATCGTTTACAAGGTGTAAAAATCAATGATAAGCATATTGAAGTTATCGTTCGCCAGATGATGCGTAAAGTAACTATTGAAGATGCCGGTGATACAAAATTCCTTGAAGGAGATACTGAAGACAGGTATGATTTTAATACTGAGAATGACTGGATATTTGATAAAAAAGTAGTAACCGAATCAGGTGATAGTACAAAAATGCGTCCTGGTAAAATTGTTACACTTCGTGAAATAAGAGAAGAGAATTCTGTTCTTCGTCGTGCAGATAAGAAAACAGTGGAATATAGAGATGCACATCCAGCTACTTCTTCTCCGTTATTATTAGGTATTACAAAAGCTTCATTGGGTACACAAAGCTGGATTTCTGCGGCATCCTTCCAGGAAACAACAAAGGTGTTGTCTTCGGCGGCAATTCAGGGAAAAACGGATACCATGCTTGGCCTGAAAGAAAATGTTATTACAGGCCACCCGATACCAACAGGTACAGGGTTAAGAGAATTTGAAAATATGATAGTAGACAGCAAAGAAGAATATGAACTATTAATGACTACAAAAGAAGCAATGGCATTTGATGAAGAAGAATAGGAATAATATTTATAGTAATAAGATTAACGAAAAGAGTAAGATTTTTCTTACTCTTTTCGTTTTTAAGAACTTAAAAATTGTTTTTATTCCTTTACAACCTTAGCTCCTAATACAGCGAGAGCTACACTATCACTTCCTTTCGGAGCAAAATATTTTGTTTTAAAATCTTTAGTTTCTCCCGGATGTAATAGTTCGAAAATGGTTTCTTTGTCCTGTTCCAGTAATGCATGTGTTTTACTGTAAAAGGATAGATTTACGTCCACATCTTTAAATACGGCTACGGAAGCTTTGTTAGTTATTGAACCTTTAATAACTGTTTGACCTAAAAGATTTCGTTTGTTATGACCATCAACGAATAAAAAACTTTGTGGACTTTTTTCTTCTTTTTCCTGCAGACTTTCTTTTGTTTTTTCGTAAGCTTCTTTTTCTGTGGAAGCTTTTTTGGCATCGCTATTACATGAAAATGAGATTACCGTAAGTGCAAAAAATACTAGAAGATATCTTTTCATTAAAATAAAATTTATCACAATAAAAACATTTTTACTTAAACTGCATGTTAAAAAATTTGTGAAGTGTTACATAATCTTAAATAAAGTTTTTATTTCAGGCTTCAGTTCCTAGCCACAAAGCGCCTCCAATACTATTTCGTGTTGCGCCGGTAACAGAAGAAAGCACAGTGTATTGTTCGCGCCATCTTAGTGCACCAAGGAGCGCCATTATCAATGCTTCTTTATATTTTACTACATCACCGGCAGGAATAATGATTTCGAAATTTATTTTGTCAAGATTTTGTTGAAGCCTTTCTATCAGAAAAGTATTGAAGGCGCCACCTCCGCTTACAAATAAATGTTGAATTTTATTTTGCTTAAATGGCTGTAGAGAATTTTTTATTTGAATACAAATGTGTTCTGTATAAGTGCGTAAGTTGTCTGCAATGTTAGCACTAAATGATTTTAATAAAGGATATACAATATCAGTACCGAAACTGTTAGCTAAAGATTTTGGATAAGAAAGTTTATAATATTCCAGGGTATTCAGTTTTTCCAGCAAATCTTCGTTTACCCTTCCCTGTAATGAAACTCTTCCCTCATCATCGTAAGCAAGATTCATTTCTTCTGCAAGCATATTTAAAACGCGGTTGGCGGCACAGATATCAAAACCAATTACTTCATGTAATGTATGAATAGAAATACTTGCAATGCCGCCTATGTTTAAAAAGTAATCATATTGGTTGAATAACAATTTTTCTCCCAAAGGCACAATGGGAGCGCCCTGCCCGCCGAAAGCTACATCAATTGATCTTAAATCACTAACGACAGGAAGTTGGGTTTCCGCGGCAATGGATGCGCCATCTCCCAACTGGTGCGTCATTTTTTTTTCTGGTAAATGAAAGGTGGTATGTCCGTGGGACGCAATTAGATTCACCTTGTGCTGTAGATTTTTTTCATCAATAAATTCATTAATTTTTTGCCCGATAAATTCTCCATATTCTACATGTAGAAGAAGATAGTCTTTTGCGGAAAGATTATTTGCCTGCAACAATTTGCGATGCCAATTATTATCATAAGGTATACATGTTGCATGTTTAATTTCATATTGCCAGTTTCCACCTTGTTCCTGCAGTTCTGTAAATACTATATCTATTCCGTCAAGAGAACTTCCACTCATTATGCCAATTACTTCGTAAACCATTTAGCGGATTTAATTTGTTTTTTTAAAGTTTTTTGGTTCCGATAGTTATCGGAATTAGATTTGTTCAAAATTATAACTTTAAGGTATTGGATAACACCTTCCATCAAGTTTAAAACATATATAATGGTAATCAATCTTAGTGAGGAGCATTCTTTGGTAAGCAATTATCTGAGTGAATTAAGGGATATTGAAATTCAGGAAGACAGAATGAGATTTCGCAGGAACCTTGAGAAGATAGGAGAGATTAGTGCTTATGAAATAAGTAAAAAATTATTGTGGATTGAAAAGGAAGTTACTACTCCGTTAGGCATATCTGTATGTAAGGTGTTGGAAAAGCAACCGGTACTTGCAACTATTTTAAGAGCAGGTCTTCCAATGCATAATGGTTTACTGAATTATTTTGACAAAGCGGATAATGCATTTATAAGCGCCTATCGCAAACATAAAGCCGATGGAAGTTTTGAGATAAGCCTGGATTACATAAGTTGCCCCGAAATGGAAGATCGTGTTGTAATTATATCTGACCCTATGGTTGCCACAGGTTCCTCTTTGGTAAAAACTATTCAATTTATAAAGGAAGAAGGTAATCCTTCAGAAATTCATGTGGTGTGTGCGCTTGCATGTACAGTAGGTATAGAATATGTTTTACGTGCAGAACCTAAAGCAATAATATGGTGTGGTGATATTGATGATGAACTTACTGCAAAAGGTTATATCGTTCCCGGTTTAGGAGATGCAGGTGATCTTGCTTATGGAGTAAAAGTGCAAATGTGAGTATTTTTTCCTTGTTACGGGTGCAGCGCCTTGTTTGCAAATACGGTCTTTTATTGGGTGTTCTTTTTGAAAGTAAGAATTAAAAACTATCTTTAGTCATCAGAATAATTGCGTGATTAAAATGAAACCGCTCCTTTTAGCTATCCTGTTGCTTGTTACTTTTGCTGCTAATGCGCAGGATCCTCATTTCTCACAATTTTTTGCGTCGCCACTTACGTTAAATCCTGCACTTACCGGAAAGTTTGATGGAACGTTACGGGTAGCTGGCAATTACCGAAACCAATGGCCGGCATTTAATAATGTGTATACTACATCAACGTTAAGTGTTGATTTCCCAATTTTTAAAAAAAGACTCCCCGATTATGATACCTGGGGCATTGGTATTTTAGCTTTAACTGATAAAGCTGGTGGCGGTGTGCTTACTAATAATTATTTAGGAGTTTCTACGTCATACCATAAAGCGCTGGATGAAGATGGCTTTCAGCAATTAGGCATCGGTTTCCAGGGAACTTATGGACAAAAAAGATTAAATACTGATAACCTGAAATTTGAAGACCAGCTAACACCGTTTGGATTTACCGGTGTAACACAGGACGTATTTAATGATCAAAATGTCAACATAAATTACCTTGATATAAATGCAGGACTGTTATTTACAAGTTCTACAAATGAAGACAATAATTTTTATATCGGTGCATCTATGTATCATATTAATCGTCCTAAAGAAAGTTTTAAAGGTGGTACCTGGAATATTTCACCACGCACAACTATTAGCGCCGGAGGATATTTTCCCGTAGCTGAAAATATGACTTTACATACCAGCGGCATTTACCAGATTCAGAATAAAGCCACAGAAATTAATCTCGGGGGCGCTTTAGCTATAGCAATCGATCCTGAGAGTGAAAATCCTTCCAATTTTTATATTGGCTCATGGTATCGTGTTAATGATGCTCTTATACCTTATCTTGGTCTTGAATTTTCAGGATTGAGACTTGGCGCTACTTATGATGTTAATACTTCAAGTTTAAAAGCCGGCTCAGAAAGTCGCGGTGGCATGGAAATATCATTAATCTATGTCAAACGTCCTCCTGGTTCTAAAGGTATTCCTTGTCCAAAGTTTTAGAATTCAAAAATTCATCTTTACTTTTTAAATCATTTTATTCAGAAGCATAAAAAATTTGGCGGCAAATTGCCCTAAGGTTATCTTTGCCGTCCCTTAATAAAACCTGCCGCGTTGGTCAAGGGGTTAAGACGCCTCCCTTTCACGGAGGAATCACGGGTTCGAATCCCGTACGTGGTACGAATTAGATTTTAAAAGCCTTGTAAATAAAATTTGCAAGGTTTTTTTATGTTCGCTTCCCACTCCTCCAAGCCCCTGCAAAAAATATGGATAAGGCTCTATAACCTGGAAACATGCTAATTTTGAATATAAGGCTAATGAAAGAAATTCGTGAAATAATAAAATCGTATGATGCAGCGACAAAAGCCGGCAAGAAATCCGCATTGGCTTCAGTGGTTCACCTGGACGGATCTTCTTATCGCCGGCCGGGTGCAAGAATGCTCGTTACCGATGAAGGCGAACTTACGGGAGCGATAAGTGGCGGCTGTCTTGAAGGAGATGCATTGCGAAAGGCGATGATGGTTTTATCACAACAAAAATCAAAGCTGGTAACTTATGATACAAATGACGAAGAAGATGCCACCATCGGGATCCAGTTAGGCTGCGCCGGGGTTATACAGGTATTGTTTGAACCGATAGACGAAAATAATGCTGATAATCCTATCAGATTGTTGAGCAAAGCAATTGTCAAAAGACAGAAAGCAGTCTTGGTGACGTTATTTTCATTGGCGGATAAAAAAAATGAACAGCCCGGTACGTGCCTCCTGGCAGAAGAGAATGGAAATATTTCAGGATGTATTCCTTTTGCTCAATTGCAAAAGAATATTATGGAAGATGTTAATAAAGCTATGTTGCAACAATCATCTTCGTTCATAAATTATACGAATGAGAATTTATCAGTAACTGCGTTTATAGAATTCCTGCAGCCTCCCGTGTCGCTGGTGATAGTTGGAGCAGGCAATGATGCTATGCCGCTTATGCAAATGGCAGATATAACGGGATGGGATGTACGAATAGTTGACGGAAGAAGCACACATGCCAAACCGGAAAGATTTGTAAGCGCCTGCCAGGTGCTGATAAGCAAGCCTGAAAAAGTTTTGGAACAAATAACAATTGACAAGCAAACCGTATTTGTTTTAATGACACATAATTATAATTATGATCTTACCATGCTCAGGGCTCTGCTGGATAGAAATGTAAACTACATCGGAGTTTTAGGCCCAAAAAAGAGACTTGATCGCATGCTTGATGAAATACGTGGTGGAGGCTCTGAGATAAATGAGGATCAATTGAAAAATATTTATGGACCTGTTGGACTTGAAATAGGTGCCGAAACGGCAGAGGAAATCGCATTAAGCATTATAGGAGAAATTAAAGCAGTGCTTTCTGGTAAACATGGTGGCTCGTTGCGTGAAAAACAGAATGCAATCCATTCCAGGAACGATACTTTTATTGAAGAAAAAAATCTGCATTGAGCGGCACGCAATATATCATTGGCAAATGTGCTATTGTTATTTTAGCGGCGGGACAAAGCAGTCGTCTGGGTAGGCCAAAACAGTTGTTGCAATTTAATGGGAAAAGCCTTTTGAAACATTCTGTTGCCGAAGCGTTGCAAACAAATCTCCCGGTAATTGTTGTTACTGGCGCTAATGCTAACCTGATAAAAAACGAACTGGAAGAATTCAATGTAACAATTGCGGAAAATAAAAAATGGAAGGAGGGAATGTCAACCTCGCTGCACTGCGGTTTAGCGGCCGCGCAAAATTTAAATAAAGAGATTGACGGAATAATTTTTATGGTAAGTGACCAACCGTTCGTATCGGCCACATTAATCAATAATTTATTAAAAGCACAAAATAACGAAAGCTTGCCCATAGTTGCCTCCGGTTACGCCGGCAGGTTAGGAGCACCTGTTTTATTTCATAAATTTTTTTTTGATGAATTGATGAATTTGCAGGGAGACACCGGCGCAAGAAAATTAATTGAGCAATATAAAAATCTGGCAACCTCTGTTTCCTTTCCCGCGGGTGCTATTGATATTGATACAATGGAAGATTATCACGCTTTGTTGCAGGGAGGAAATGATTTGGTATAAAACCTGTGAAGGTTTTCAACAAAACCAGCGTTTTTCTTTTGTGAATGAATTTTTTTACATCATTATAACGATA
>CBIGQT010000057.1:0-9695 GCA_966191655.1 uncultured Ginsengibacter sp. | reverse complement strand
AATTAAAAAAAATAAACAACATGAAAACAAAACATTTTTTTTTTTTTTTTTTTATTATTTGCAAAGCATTATTTTCCTGTAGTAAAAAAGAGACAACAACCGTAGTTACACCAACAGTGCCCCCATCCAATCCTATTGCTCCAGGCAACATTTCGGGTTTTGTGAAAGGCACTTTAACAACAGGAAACACCTATTACATAACGGCTGACCTCACTATCCAGGCGGGCGATACACTTGCTTCACAGCAAGGCGTAAATGTAATTGTAAAAAATAATTCTCAAATTAATGTAATAGGAGTTCTGAACATTGTAGGCACTAAAGAACAACCTGTATCTTTTAACTCTGACAGTAATACCCCAGGGTCATGGGGAGGGTTTCAGTGTGATAGTGCACAGGCTGTAACTATTAAGTGGGCACATATCGATAACACTGGAGGCCCTGACCCGGCAGGAGATCCAAGAAAGTCACTTGAAGTTAAAGCTCCCATACATGTCGACATAGAAGATTCCTGGTTCACCAACGGACAAGATGACCTTATCAGAATGCAGAACGGGGCAATAATTTCTATATTGAGGAATACTATTCTTTCTTCAGGCAGTACAGATGGAGAAGCCATTAATTTAAAAACAGGTGTAACCGGTACAGTAGCTTATAATGTAATCTACAGCCAGGCAGGTACCGGGGTAAAATTAGAAACCGATGACCTACAGCCGTTCCCGCAAACAGTTGTGGACGTTTACAACAATACTCTTGTTTCAAATGGATGGAGAAGAGGTGCTGCAGAACCGGGCAGAGGTGTATCTGTAGGTTTAAATGCCAAAGCAAATATTTACAACAATATTATGGTGAACAATTACCAGGGTCTTGAAATATTTACAGATGCTGACACAGTTAACACTAAATATGGCTATAATCTTTTTTATGCTTCCACGGATAATTATACTGACACAACAGCGCATCCAAATATCGTGATTTCAATACGTCAGAATTTTTATCCAAATGATGGAGTGGGCAAGCCGCAATCAACAGATCTGATATCAACAGGTACTACCAATCTAAATCCAATGTTCCAGGCTTTGACGGAACGGTAGCAGCACCTAACGGAGCGCCTACCACTAATGATTTTCATTTGCAAAGTGGTTCACCTGCTCTTGGTAAAGGTAATACTGCTTATAGCAATGATATTGGAGCATATACATCAGATGCTAACAAAAGCAATCAACATTAAAATACACAAACAAATTTCTAACCGGGTGTTTAACGCCCGGTTTTAATAGAATTAATTTATGAAACAACTATATTGTTTGGTAATTATAATGTATGCATCTGTTTCATGCTTTGCTCAAAATACTAATTATAAAAAAGAGCAGTCAACAGGCTATAAAGGCATTGTTATAAAAGACCTGAAAGCAGTGAAGGGATTAAGCTTCTGCGTAATTGGCGATTGGGGAAGATATGGTGATTATTATCAAAAAGGCGTGGAACAACAATTAAGCAGTGCTATTACAGGAGTGGGAGCATCTTTCATAATTTCTACAGGTGATAATATTTATCCCAGTGGAGTTATCAGTGAATATGATCCTGCATGGAAATATGCTTATGAAGATGTATATAACAGTTACCCAACGCACATTAACTGGTATGTTGTTCTTGGCAATCATGATTATAAAACCAATCCCGATGCAGAAGTTGCCTATAGTAAAATAAGTGCAAGATGGCACATGCCTGCAAGATATTTCAGCATTAAAAAAAATATAGGAAAGGATTCGGCTAATACAGCCGAATTCTTTTTTATTGATACAACACCTTTTCAAAAAGATTATTATAAAGAACCTGATTATGCCAGCCATGTTGCGGGAAATGATACCACCGCACAACTAAACTGGCTGATAAATGGCTTGAAAAACAGCACCGCAAAATGGAAATTCGTTATAGGCCATCATCCCTTATATTCAGCAGGGAAAAGAAAAGGAAAACTTGGAGATATGATAGATGCTTTCAGAGATATATTTGAAAAATACAAGGTAGATGCTTACTTCTGCGGCCACGAACACCAGCTTGAAGTTGACAAAGAAGATGGCTATCATTTTTATCAATTCATTTCAGGAGCAGGTTCAGAAAGCACTGCAGTTACTAACGCCCCATACACGAAGTTTACCGCACAGGATTACGGATTTTTAACGGCGGGAATTAGCGGCAACGAAATGCTTGTCCAATATATAAATTCTGACGGTAAAATACTGTATACAACCACTATTAAAAAGTAACCTGATTAATAACTATAAGGAACAAGCGATAGAAACGGATCTTTAAAAATGTTATTCAGCAACAGGAGGATTTAAATTTATAGGGTTATCTTGTTTGGCTTTTTTAAACTCAAGGTTTCCAAACTTCCAGGTAAAATTGATTCCGAATGACCTGTAAGGTATTTGCTGAAGGCTATTAACGGTAAAATCCGGACCAAATACAGAAGTCTTGCGGTTTACATATTCATTAAACGGATTATCTGCCGTGAAGGCTATACTTCCTTTCTTTTTCCAGATTTGCTTTCGCAAGGCCATGCTATACGTGATAAATGATGGATAAATACCCTGCGCCTCATGACGGGCAGAATTAAAATTTCCAAAAAATTCACCCGCAAGTGTCTTTGAAAACTGGTAGCTGGAATTAATATTTAAACGATAATTAAAGCTGGTGGAATTCTGCCCGGGCACTACTGCATTGATGGTGTGCCGGTAAAACCCAAAAACATTTGTTCTTAGTGTAAACTTTTTGGTGAAATTAATATTGGCAAACAAGCTCAAGCCAATATTATTTTCGATGCCAATATTTTCTTTCGTACTAACGGTAACGTTAGTGTAAGTGGTATCGCCCACTACAAGGGTGGGATAATATAATATATAGTTTTGTATATCATCATTGTTGCGGCGGTAAAAAGCTGTAATCACGAAGGAACCTTTGTCACCTAAATCCTTACTGTATCCCAACTCTAAACGGTTGCCGATCTCAGGCGTAAGATAGGGATTACCGGTTGTTATATTTTTGGGATCACTGGTATTTATAAAGGGATTCAAATCGCCGTAGTCAGGTCGTTCAATTCTTTTGGAATAACTCAATTTCAGTGACGCATTATCTTTTAGCTTTCTTAAGAAAAATATAGAAGGCACCAATGTGTTGTAGCCCGGTGAATTTATTTGCTGTTGCGCCTGGGAGTAATAAGAATCAATTTCTGTTCGCTCGTACCTTCCTCCAATTTTAGCGTCAAAAAGATGCCCCACCGGGAAACTCAGTTCAGTATACACCGCATAAATTTTTTGATGATAGCGGAGTGAATTTGATAAAGTACTATCGTATAAAAAAGTCTTGTGATTGGGCTCAAAACTATTGACCGCTGCAGAACTATTAATGTCGTATAAGTTCAATTTACCTCCAACTCCTAAAATTACTTTTTCAGATATTGGCTCATTATAGTCAATGCGAATTTCCTTTTCATTTTCTTTGCCGGGATTTACATTATTGATACCATAAATGAGAGAATCTTCAGGTAATAAATATTGATTGTTGTTTGACAATCCTGAATTATTTCCAAAACTGCTGATCGCTGATATCTCAAGCTCACGGCCTTCTTTATCAAAAGTTCTTTTATAATCGAGGTTTACATCAATATTCTGAAAGAGGAAGGAGTTCCCTGATTCATTTAATGTTTCTATTTCGGAAAGAAGATTACCCGCAGTATCAAAAATTTGTTGCGACTGGTTGGTAAAGCCGGAACCGGAGCGGCCAAAATTGTTGTAATTAACAGAACCGGAAAAATTATTTTTGGTATGGTACGTCCAGTCGAAGCCAAGGCCGGTTTCCAATCCATGGCGGGTAAAGCCGGAACTTCCATCCTGGTGCAAAAGTTCGGTAGTGCTGTCTAAGGAATTGTTGGATATTCTATCATAAACACCAGGGGTGGTTGAATGTAATCTTGTATTCCCACTAACAAATGCGTTAATACCAAAGCCTTTATTCCTTGCATTAAAATTGAATGACCCATTCTCAAGGCGGCTGCCTGCTGTTAAGGAAAGATTACCATTAATACCTTTGGCTGTATTCTTTTTTAAAATAATATTGATGATACCACCTAAGCCCTGCGCATCGTATTTGGCCCCGGGATTGGTAACTACTTCAATGCTTTTGATCTGACTGGCGGGTATTGATTGCAGCACATCAGTTATATTATTACCAAAGACAGAAGAAGGCTTTCCATTTATTAAAAAACGCACACTTGTACTTCCGGCAAGCTCTACGTTTCCGTCAATATCAACCGATACCTGCGGCACCTTCTTTAAAATATCAGTAGCAACGCCGCTTTGAGAAGTAATATCCTGGTCCGCATTAAATACAATTTTATCAATTTTATTTTCAATAATATTTGGCTTCGCCGAAATAGTAACGGTCTCAAGAAGCGCTGCCTTTTTTGCCAATAAAACGGTTTTCAGGTCAACAGGTAAATTTTGCTGACTTACGATAACGTCGTTAAAAGTAAATGGCCGGTAGCCTACGTACTCAACTACTACTTTATAAGTGCCGTTAGCCACATCATTAACGGTAAACAAACCTTTTGCATCAGTAGTAGAGCCGTTTACCGGCTTCTTGCTGCCGTCTAAAAACAAAGTAACCGTGGCATAATTGAGCGGCTCACCGGATGTTGAATCTGTTACTTTTCCTGTAATGCCGGCATGTCCGCGGAAATTCTTGTTTTTTTGGGCATGAAGATTATAAAAGTTAACAATAAGGAGCAGGAGTATAAATGCTTTCTTCACAGATAATGATTAAGATTGGCAAAATTAATTTATGATTTTGTAGGAAAGTTGGTTTTAAGGCAATTGAATGCATAAATATTACTTGCCTTGTATTCTTTTTATAAGCATATCTATATTTTGCTGCTTGCCCTTACTCAATAGCCGCCGGCAATATGGAGTAAAGAATTCATGTTCTAATAGCAAATTTAAAGTATGCCTGTCCCAATCATTGAATACGATGTCGCCTGAAGCATACCGGTCATGGGTTCATAAATATTCAAAGCCGGATGGTTCTTCTAATTGATGTATTGAAAAATTTAATATTTGCACCCTGAACTAACGGTAGCATTGCACGAAATTAATAATCTATTATCTTATCGAATTTTCCCAGCGTTTTGCAGAAAGTTATTGCATTAGGCAAAAAGAGAAATTCTTGCAAAAAAAAAATCTTTACAAATTTTAATTTAATAGGTTTAATAAACCGATGCCATCTGCACTTCAAATTTCAACCAGATTCGTATGATATGTTTGTTTAATTATACAACCAATTAAAAACGAAAACATGAAAAAATTAATAGGTCTTATGGCAATTTTGTTTGCCGTGTGCAATGCAACATTTGCACAGGAAAAGGACGAGGGAAACGAAAAGATAACAATTCCTTCTGAGGTTAAAAATGCCAACATGAAAAAATACCCCGAATCAAAAAATTACAAAGTAACCTGGGAAAAAGAAAACGGCAATTATGAAGCCAATTGGGGAGGAAAGGATGGAGAAGCAAATTCCGTTCAATACACGCCAGCCGGCAGTTTTATCGAAATAGTAAAAGCGATTCCGGTTAGTGAACTTCCTTCTAACGTGGCTTCGTACGTAAAGCAACATTACAATGGCGCTAAAATTACTGAAGCAGGAAAAGTAACTGATGCAGCAGGCAAAACATCTTACGAAGCGGAAGTTCACGGCAAGGATGTTATATTTGATGAAAATGGCAACTTTGTAAAATCGGAATGACGATAAATTTTAATTACAAAATATAGCTGTCCCGCAAAACGGGATGGCTTTTGTTTTATTTACATGAAAAAATACATCATTATATTTTTTGCAGCCTTCTCCTTGCCTGCGGTTTCTTTCGGGCAGACAAAAAGTCTTTCTTATTTTATAAATAACGCTGTCGAAAAAAGCCCGCAGCTTTCAGAGTATAACAATTTGCTTCTGTCAAACAGTATAGACAGCCAGTTGATCATTGCAGCCAATAAATTTCAGTTAACCGGAAACGGAAACACATATTACGCTCCAATTATTAATGGCTATGGATATGATATGGCCATCACTAACGGGCAACAACTTTCAGCTTTGGTAGCGCTTAACAAGCAGGTGTATAATAAAAGAAATTTAAGTCTTCAATTTAATAACCTCAGCCTTCAGCGTGATTCACTTCGGGTTACGGCTACTATTACCGTCCAGGATATAAAGAAAAATATCATCATCCAGTATATTACAACTTATGGCGATCAACTGCAGCTTGATCTTAACAATGAGATCATCAATTTACTTACAAATGAAGATTCGATATTAAAAAAGCTTACACAGGCAAATGTTTACAGACAGGTAGATTATCTTTCCTTTCTCGTTACGCTGCAGCAGCAGCAACTAACCCGCAACCAGATTTTGGTACAATATAAAAATGATTATGCAACCTTAAATTATTTGGCAGGTATTGTTGATACAACTACGTCTATGCTCGACCGTCCGGCAATAGCCGTGGTAAAAAATTTGGTGTATGACAGTTCCGCATTCTTTTTGAAATATGCAATAGATAGTTTAAGGCTGGTGAATGATAAAGCTTTGGTGGGAATAAGCTACCGCCCAAAGGTGAATCTTTTTGCTGATGCCGGCTATCAGTCAACTTTTATCATCGCGCCCTATAAAAATCTTGGAGCCAGTGTCGGCGTTAACCTTACTATACCTATCTATGATGGACATCAAAAAGAATTACAATACACCAAAATTGACATCCAGGAAAGGACGCGGCAAAAACAAAAAGAATATTTTACCACGCAATACCGGCAACAGGTGCTCCAGTTGCAACAGCAGCTTTCAGAAATTGAAAGCCTTGCCGGGCCGATAAATAAGCAAATTGATTATTTAAAAACACTGATAGATGTGAATGCAAAGTTGTTGGGAACCGGTGATATTAAAATAACGGATTATATTTTGGCGCTCAATAATTATATCTCGGCCCGGAACCTCGTGGTTCAAAATATTGTCGCCCGTTTCCAAATTTTAAATCAATTAAATTACTGGAACGCAAACGGCAATAATCTAAATAACCCTAACATAAAATAACAATTATTAATGAAGCATCACCGGCCGATAAATCAATTTTACAGAATATATTTTTTGCTGTTGCTGTTTTTTTGTGCAATGGTTGCAGCTTGCAGTAATAGCGATACCAATAGTGCTGATAGTGCAGCACCAGAAATTCGTACGCCTGTTACGGTTACATCAGTAAGTTATGCGCCCTTACAGGAATTTATTGAGCTCAATGCCACATCTTCATTCCTGCAAAAAAGCTATGTAAAATCAAACGTAAACGGTTATGTAAAAAAAGTGTACATAAAGATTGGCGACTTTGTAAATGCAGGGCAAAGATTATTTGTTTTAAAAACAAAAGAAGCCGAAGCGATAGGCAATTCAGTCAATCAGCTTGATTCTGGTTTTAAATTTTCAGGCGTCAATATCATTACCGACAACACGAATGGCTACGTTGCCCAGCTCGATCACCAGGAAGGAGATTATGTACAGGATGGTGAGCAGTTGGCCGTTATCAGCGATTCAAAAAGTTTTGTATTTGTAATGAACGTTCCTTATGAAGACAATCCATATGTTTCCATCGGTAAAAAAGTGGAAGTGGTATTACCCGATAATGAGCGTTTAAACGGAACCGTTAGTTCAGCTATGCCTATGATCGATTCGATAACGCAGACGCAATCTTATTCTATAAAAGTGAATGCGCCGCATAGCATTCCGCAAAATTTGATTGTTAAAGTCGAAATTATAAAGGTTTCAAAAACCTCTGCCGCAACTTTGCCTAAGCAATCCGTTTTATCAGATGAAACACAAACGGAATATTGGGTAATGAAAATGACAGATGATACCACTGCGGTAAAAGTGCCGGTGAAAACGGGTATCGTAAAGGGAGACACAGTAGAGATACTTTCTCCCGACTTTTCAATAAAAGATAAAATATTATTAAGCGGGAACTATGGATTGACGGATACAGCGTTGGTAACGGTCTCCCCCACCTCCCGAAGAGGGGAGTAAGAATGAACCTTTAATTAATGAGGTATAATTATTATAAATAGAAATGCAGAAAGAAGATAATAAAGAAGATTTTGCAGAACCCTCCTCTGGAGGGCAGGAAGGCCGCTTTTTTTTCACTACCTACAAAAGCCCTCTTACAGTTGTAATCGCACTCCTTATTGCCGGTGGCTTGTTTACTTATACCAAATTAAAAACATCGCTCTTTCCTGAAATAACTTTTCCGAAAATAAAGATCATTGCAGATGCAGGCTTGCAGCCGGTTGACCGTATGATGGTGACCGTAACACGCCCGCTGGAAACCGCCATAAAAAAAATACCTGGCCTAACGGACATACGGAGTACAACCAGCAGGGGCAGTTGCGAGATTTCAGCCTATTTAGACTGGAACGCGAATGTGGATCTTAGCGAACAAAAAATATATCAAAGGATTTCTGAAATAAGAAACACGCTACCACCCAATGTAAACATTACGGTAGAGAAAATGAATCCTTCTATTTTGCCAGTTATGGGTTATTCACTGGCAAGCCATGAGCTGTCGCCCATTGAATTGAAACAGCTTGCCGAATATACCATAAAACCTTACCTCAGCCAGGTGGCAGGCGTGTCAGAAATAAGGGTTACAGGAGGTAAATCAAAAGAATACTGGGTGAAGCTGGACTTTCAAAAAATGAGCGCCCTTTCTGTTACGCCAGATTCGGTTATGGCAGCGCTCAATCAAACTAATTTTATAAAATCAAATGGCTACCTGTCAGATTATCGTTATCTCTATCTCACACTTACAGATGCGTCGGTACTGTCACTGCAGGAATTAGACCATGTGGTGATAGGAAATGGAGGTAAGCGTATTGTACAATTGCAGGACATTGCCGATATACAAATAAATGAAGCAGCGGAATACATAAAAATAAATGCCAATGGTAAAGAAAGTGTATTGATTGCGGTCATAAAACAACCAAGCAGCAATCTCATAGATGTCTCCAACGAGATGAAAGCAAAGATTGAACAACTTAAAAATATTCTTCCTAAAGACGTAAGCATAAGACCTTATTATATACAGGCAGATTTTGTAGATACTGTTGTAAAAAGTGTAACTGATAGTTTGTGGATCGGGTTGGCCCTTGCAATAATTGTTGCGATAATTTTTCTTCGGTCTTTTAAAGCAAGCGCAACTATTTTAGTAACTATCCCTGTAACGCTTGGTTTTACCTTAATTGTTTTATATGCCATCGGCTATACCTTAAATATAATGACGCTCGGCGCCATAGCGGCTTCCATAGGTTTAATTATAGATGATGCCATAGTAGTGGTGGAACAAATTCACCGGACGCACGAAGAAAACCCGGGCGATAGTTATAAAAATATTGTTCAAAATGCTATCCGTTATTTATTTCCTGCAATGGTTGGTTCGTCTATAAGCACCATTGTAATTTTTATTCCTTTCTTATTGATGAGTGGAGTGGCCGGCGCTTATTTTAATGTACTTACCAATACCATGATCATTACATTGGTGTGCTCATTTTTTGTGACATGGATCGGCCTTCCGGTTATTTATCTTTTATTTTCCAGGAAAAATCCTTCGAAAAACT
>CBIGQT010000056.1:0-9790 GCA_966191655.1 uncultured Ginsengibacter sp. | reverse complement strand
AAGAGATAAGCCCTTTGCCGGATATTTTGATAAAGTTTATTATTCCTGTGAAATGGGATTGAGAAAACCCAATGCAGATATTTATGAGGTTGTATTAAAAGAGAATAATCTTATTTCCGGCAACACACTTTTTGTAGATGATTCTGCTCAAAATATAGAAGCAGCAGATGTTTTAGGAATGCAAACTATTTTGCTATCTCCCGGAATGTATATTGAAAATTTGTTTTTGTAAATCTATTTTACTTCTTCAAAATCAATATAATCACCCTCTCTTTTAACTTTTGGTTCCTGGTAAGCCTGGGCGTTTCTTGTGTTGGCGGCATTCATATCCTGTTGCATTTTATTTTGCATTTCGCCAAATTGCTTCCTTATTTTTTGGGTTGATTGATATACCGGTATTATAAATTCAAATATCAGTTTATATAAAATATAAAGTATGAAGAGTTCTGCCGCGATTCTAAAAATATTCATGATGCAAAAATATATATTAAATCTTTTAACAGGATTCTAAAAATTTTACTTTAACATAATTTGGGATGTATTTGCTATTTGACGTATATTTGCAGCGGCAAAAGAATAATTGAAGGGAACGAAAACGTTCCCTTCTTCTTTTTTTGAAAATTTGTGAATTTTAGAATGAGCGGAATAAACCCTTTAAAAAATATAGAAGATTTTGTTGCAGGAATAACTTTACAATCGGGAACTACTTTCCCCGTTGAAATAAAAATGTCACCTGCAAATGATATTAAGATTTTCCTGGATGATGATAAAGGTATAACCATTGAAAAATGTACATCTTTAAATAAAGCTCTTTATAAATATATTGAGGAATCAGGATTATTTCCTGATGGAAATTTTTCGCTGGAGGTTTCTTCTCCGGGAATAGATGAACCATTAAAACTTTTTCGCCAATACAAAAAGAATATTGGCAGAAAGGTGGAAGTTTTATTGAATGACGGCACGAAAACCGAAGGCAAGCTTTTAAATGTGAGCGATGAAGAAATAGTTATAGAAGAAAAGACAGGTAAGAGAAATAAAACGGCAATTAAAACAACAACAATATTATTTAATCAGATAAAGTATACAAAAGTGCTGATAACTTTTTAAAAAAACATACATGGCAAGTATTAATTTGATTGAATCCTTCCAGGAATTCAAAGACGCAGAAAACATAGACAGGCCAACACTTATGAAGGTTATGGAAGATGTTTTTAAAACATTGATCCGCAAGAAATATGTATCAGATGAGAATATTGATGTAATCGTAAAGGATAAAAAAGGTGACCTTGAAATTTTTCGAAAAAGAACCATTGTTGATGATGATGACCTTTACAATACACTTACTGAAATTGAATACAAAGACGCGATTAAAATAGAACCTGATTACCAGGTAGGTGAAGAATTGTATGAAGAAGTAGATATTCAAAAAGAATTTGGAAGAAGAGCTATTCTTGCAGGTAAACAAACACTAGCCAGTCGAATTAACGATCTTAAAAAGAATATTCTTATAAAAAAATATGAAGACAGGATTGGAGAAATTATAAATGGTGAAGTTTACCAGGTTTGGAAAAAGGAAATTTTATTACTCGACGAAGAAGGCAATGAAATGCTGCTTCCAAAGTCTGAACAAATTCCTTCTGATTATTTCAAAAAAGGAGAAACAATACGTGCCGTTGTAAAAAAAGTGGAACTAAAAAACAGCCAGGCTGTAATTATCGTTTCAAGAACTGATACTTCGTTCCTTGCCAAATTGCTTGAAATTGAAGTGCCTGAAATATTTGATGGCCTCATTGTAATAAGAAAAATAGTAAGAGATCCGGGCGAACGAGCAAAAGTTGCTGTAGAAAGTTTTGATGACCGTATTGATCCTGTAGGCGCGTGTGTAGGGATGAAAGGAAGTCGTATACACGGCATCGTTAGAGAGCTCAAAAATGAAAATATAGATGTAATTAACTGGACCAATAACATTCAACTTTTAATACAACGCTCTCTTACACCGGCTAAAATTACTAGCATGGATGTAGATCTTGAAGCAAAACATGCAAACGTATATTTAAAGCCAGACCAGGTTTCATTGGCAATTGGGCGCAGGGGAGTTAATATTAAACTTGCCTGCGAGCTTACCGGGCTGGAACTGGATGTGTTCAGAGATAATGAAGGTGAGGTAGAAGAATATGATGTGGATCTTGATGAATTCACAGACGAAATTGAATCCTGGATCATTGATGAACTTAAAAAAATTGGCTGCGATACCGCAAAGAGTGTTTTGCAATTATCTGATGAAGAGTTGGAACGCAGAACAGATCTTGAAAAGGAAACTATTGCAGAAGTTAAAAAGATTTTAAAAGAAGAGTTTGAAACTGAATAAGCTTTTTTATTTTAATTCAAAAAAGGGAATTGCTTATTTAAAACATAATTTTAATCATAAAACAATCTTCTCTATCTAAAAAAGAAGACAAGGAAATTTAATGGCAGAAGTAAATACACCACGGGTAATGGCAGCAGCTAAAGAATTTAATATAGGTAAAGATACCTTGGTAGACTTTCTTGTGTCCAAAGGTTTTGGAGAAGATGATCTGAAGCCCAATTCCAAAATTTCAGAAGAAATGTACCGGGTATTACAAGTAGAATTTAGTCCGGATAAAGCTGCCAAACAAAAAGCTGAACAAATAGATCTTCCAAAAAATGCTGTTACAGATTTTAAAAAAAGGAGAGATGAGCAGGATCTTTCTTTCAATAAAAAAGAACCAGTCAGGGCAAAGGAAGTAATTCACCCTAATGAAACTAAACCAGAAGAAACTAAATCTGAAGAGGTTGCTAAGGAAAAACGGGAAATCCCAAAAGTCGAGGAAGTTGTTGAGCAACCAAAACCTGAGGTTACAAAAATTGAAGCCCCGGAAGTACAACAACCTAAGGTTGTTGATAAAATTGACCTTAGTACCATAGATTCTTCAACCCGACCTCAAAAGTCTGCGGGAAAAGCAGCATCAAAAAAAGAAGTTCCCGCAAAAGAAACAACTTCAAATAAAAAAACAAATAAAAAACCCGAGAAAGAAGATATTTCTTCCGAGGAAATTATTACGCCGGAACCGGTAAAAGATGAGCCCGTAGTAATTACTAATATTAAGGCTTCAAAAATTGAAGGCCCCAAAATACTGGGTAAAATTGAATTACCCACTAATAGTGAAACCAGGCCAAAACCTGTTGATGAAAGGCGCAAACGCAAACGCATTGTGGTTGAGAAAAAACAACAGCCGAACCAAAACACGCAACCGAATTTTCAACGTCCTCAATCTCCAAGGCCGCCGGGAAGATTTAACAGGAACGCTCCTCCGCCATCCCGCCGCGAAGAAAAAGAGATTGATCAAAAAGAAATTCAGGATAAAATAAAAGAAACACAAGCCAAACTTGCCGGAGCAGGAGGAAGAGGAAAAAGCCTGAAGGCAAAATACCGTAAAGCAAAAAGAGAAGAGGCCGCTGAAAATGTAGGTGAAGAAGTAGCAGATAATAAATTGCAGGTAACAGAATTTATTTCAGTGAGTGAATTTGCAAACCTTATGGATGTGAGTTTTGCCGATGTTATTAGTAAATGTATGAGCCTTGGCATTATGGTTTCAATCAACCAGCGGCTTGAAGCGGATGTCATTGAATTGGTTGCCGGTGAATTCCATTATGAAGTTGAATTTATTGGAATTGATGATGAAGCAGAATTCGAAGAGGAAGAAGAGGACGATAAAGAAGAGGATTTGGAAACGCGATCACCAATTGTAACTATTATGGGTCACGTTGACCATGGTAAAACTTCTTTGCTCGATTACATACGCCAGGCTAATGTTATTGCCGGTGAAGCAGGCGGAATAACACAACATATAGGAGCTTACGAGGTTACCCTTAAAAATGGAAGAACTATTACTTTTTTAGATACTCCCGGCCACGAAGCTTTTACGGCTATGCGTGCCCGTGGTGCAAAGGTTACTGATATTGCTGTTATTGTTATTGCCGCAGATGATGCAGTAATGCCACAAACTAAAGAAGCAATTTCTCACGCACAAGCTGCAAATGTGCCCATGATATTTGCATTTAATAAAATTGACAAGGACGGAGCTAACCCCGAAAAAATTAAGGAACAGCTTTCGGCTATGAATATATTGGTAGAAGATTGGGGTGGTAAATATCAAAGCCAGGAAATAAGTGCGAAGCAGGGTTTACATGTAGATGCATTGCTCGACAAAATTTTGCTCGAATCCGATTTACTTGATCTTAAAGCAAATCCTGACAAAGGCGCGAGCGGTACCGTTATTGAAGCTTCACTTGATAAGGGCCGTGGTTATGTTGCTACTATTTTAGTCCAAAATGGAACCTTAAAACAAGGAGACCTTATCGTATCCGGACAAAATTATGGAAGAGTAAAAGCAATGTTTAATGAGCGCAATCAACGTACTGAGACTGCTCCTCCTTCAACACCTGTTTTAATTTTGGGATTAAACGGAGCTCCGCAAGCTGGTGAGACTTTCAAATTTTATAATGACGAGTCTGAGGCAAAAGAAACCGCAAATAGAAGGGCACAAATTTTACGTGAGCAAGGTATTCGTGCCAAGAAACACATCACACTCGATGAAATTGGACGCAGGCTCGCACTTGGCAATTTCAAAGAGCTCAATTTAATTATCCGTGCCGATGTGGATGGGTCCGTGGAAGCTTTAAGTGATTCATTACAAAAATTAAGCACTGAAGAAATTGTGGTAAGTGTGGTTCATAAAGGTGTTGGACAAATTACTGAAAGTGACGTATTGCTCGCTACCGCATCAGACGCGGTAATAATAGGATTTAACGTGCGCCCTGCTTTACAAGCTTCAAAACTTGCCGACCATGAAGGTGTCGAAATAAAAACTTACTCCATCATCTACGATGCTATTGATGAGGTTAAGAGTGCAATGGAAGGTATGTTGGAACCAAAAATCCAGGAAAAAATTCTTGGTATCCTCGAGATTAAAGAAACTTATAAGTTTGATAAGGTGAGTGTTGCCGGATGTATAGTTATTGAAGGTAAAATTGCCCGCAATAACCGTATCCGTCTGGTGCGGGATGGTATTATTATATTTACCGGCGAGCTCGGAAGCCTCAAGCGCTTTAAAGACGATGTGAAAGAAGTAACTACAAATATGGAGTGCGGCGTAAGCATTAAAAATTACAGCGACACAAGACCTGGAGACATGATTGAAGCTTTTGAAGAAGTTGAAGTAAAAAGAACTTTATAAACCGCTTTAGATTTTTTCTTTAACAAAACTGCACCAACATTTAACTTTTCAAAGAAAAATCACTCACTTAACCTGTGTATTTTTGGCAATAGTTAATGTCAGCCGGTTACCAAACTATATTCATTGAACTTATAGAATTTTTTTACTGATGAAGAAAAGTTTATTTACATTTTGTTTACTTTTTGCCGTGTATAGTTTATTTGCCCAAACTAAAAAAGTATTGGCTGATAAAATAATTGCTACAGTTGGAGATAAGATCGTACTTAAAAGTGAAATTGATAACAGCATTTCTGATATGCAACGTCAGAATATTGACATACCGGCAAACGGTAAGTGTCTTTTACTTGAACAGGCGCTTGGCCTTAAAGCTCTGGTATTACAGGCGGAAATAGATTCTATCCCGGTATCTGATGAAGACATAGATGCCGATATCGATAATAAAATACGATATTTTGTTAGTCAATATGGATCCAAGGAAATTGTTGAACAAATAGCCGGTAAGTCTCTTTTTCAACTTAAAGAGGATTTCAGACAAACTTTTAAAGAACAAAAGTTAGCACAGGGTGAACGTGATAAAATTGTTGCTGATGTAAGAATCACGCCACAAGAAGTAGAAAAATATTATGACTCTATACCAAAAGACAGCTTGCACTTTTACGAATCAGAATTGGAAGTAGGAGAAATTGTAATTTATCCGAAGCCGGGCCGGGACCTTGAAACTTATGCGGTAGATCAATTGAAAGAGTATAAAAAAGAAGTTGAAGACGGAACTAAAAAATTTGAGACATTAGCTTCGCTATACACCGACGATCCCGGGAGCAAAGACAATGGCGGAAGGTATGAGATTAATAGAAATGAAAAGACATGGGATCCAATATTTCTTGCAAAAGCATTCAGCTTAAAAGATGGGCAGATATCCAATGTATTTAAAACAAGGTTTGGGTATCACATTATTCAAATGGTTAGCAGAAATGGAGATGATGCGGTTATTCGCCACATTTTAAAAATTCCACAGATAAGTTCAATTGAAGTAAATGAAGCCAAGGCAAAATTGGATACCATACGTTCTAAGCTGATAGCCGGAACTATTGATTTTGGCACGGCTGTGTCAAGATATAGTGAAGATGAGAACAGTAAGTTTACAGGCGGCATAATCCCTGCAAGAGATGGAACTACTTATTTAAATATTGACCAGCTTGATAAGGATATGGTTGTGATGTTAAAAGATCTTAAAGTTGGAGAATATTCACAACCAACTGAATTTGTTGATGACAGAGGGAAAAAAGCGGTGCGTATTGTTGACATTTTAACAAGGACGGAACCCCACAGGGAGAACCTGAAAGATGATTATGATAAAGTGGCTCAAAGAGCTTTGGAAGAAAAGAAAAATGACGCACTTGAAAAATGGTTTGCAAAAAAAATTCCGCTTTTTTATTTAAATATTTCGGATGAGTATAAGGCTTGTCCTGAAATGCAAAGGTGGGAGACCAACTCACCAACTGTGCAGAAATAAGTTTCTAAAATCTAATGAGCTTTTCAAAACTTCACCCGCTTTTTTTGAAAGGTAAAAAATAACAAAACAATTAATTCGATTCTTTGGCACTGTTTTATAATATCTTAATTTTGCGCTTCATTCCGATAAATGAGCGATGAAATAAAACATGAATGCGGACTTGCATTTATGAGATTACGAAAGCCCTTTTCATTTTACCGTCAAAAACATGGTACTGTACTCTACGGGCTTAACAAGTTGTATTTATTAATGGAAAAACAACACAACCGCGGCCAGGATGGCGCCGGGGTTGCCGTGGTAAAGTTGAACACTGAACCGGGGTATCCGTTTCTTCATCGTAAAAGAAGTTCTGCCAACCAGGCGATTGCCGATATTTTCTCTCAAATTGGAGAACAAATAAATGAAATTCAAAAATATCATCCCGAAATAGATCAGCATCCGGGGCTGATGAAGGGCCACATTGATTTTTTAGGTGAACTTCTGCTCGGCCATCTACGCTATGGAACTCAGGGGAAAAACAATGTTCAATTTTGTCATCCCTTCATCAAGCGTAATACAATACCTGCCCGAAACCTTGCTTTGGCAGGCAATTTCAACCTGGTAAATAAGGAAGAATTATTTTCACTGATAAATAGCCATCCGGATGAACTTGACAGACAAAGCGATCTTGGAGCCATGATGGATGTAATTCATCATTTCCTGGTAAAAGCCGATGAAGCTTCTCCTGATTCAGTAGATATAGTATCCGTCTTAAGAAAATCAGTTGCTCTTTTTGATGGTGGTTTTACATTTGGAGGTCTTACCGGTAGTGGTATTGGATTTGTTGTAAGAGATGCAAATGGCATACGGCCTTGTTATTATTTTGCCAATCATGAAGTAATTGTTGCCGCGAGCGAGCGGGCTGCTATTCGTACTGCTTTTAATGTTGGTGAAAATGAAGTGAAGGAATTAATGCCGGGTTGTGCATTAATTGCCAGCCATGACGGCAATTATTCAATTGAACAAATACTCGAACCAAAAGAAAGGAAAGCCTGCAGCTTTGAAAGAATATATTTTTCCCGTGGAAGTGATGAAAAAATCTACAGGGAAAGAATTGCTTTAGGTTACCACTTAAGCGAAGGGGTTCTTAAGGCAATTAATTACGATCTTAAAAATACTATTTTCTCTTTTATCCCAAACACTGCAGAGATTGCTTTTTATGGTCTGCTAAAAGGCGCAGAAGATTACCTGAACAAAACCAAAGTTGAAAGAATTCTTAGTTGGGGGAAAGACCTGCCTGCCGGACAGGCAGGTTTTGATGAAGAGAAACTAACGGCAATGGTTAATCGTAAAGTGAGGGTTGAAAAAATAGCCATCAAAGATGTAAAGCTTCGAACATTTATTACCGCGGATACCAGCCGTAATGAAATGGTACAACATGTATATGATATTACGTATGGCACGGTAAGAAAAAATGAAGACACTCTTGTTGTTATCGACGATTCAATTGTAAGAGGAACCACTTTGCGCGAAAGCATTATCCGTATGCTTTCAAGGCTTGAACCAAAAAGAATTATTGTAGTTTCTTCTGCTCCGCAAATAAGATATCCGGATTGTTATGGAATTGATATGAGCAAATTAGGCGAATTTGTTGCCTTCAAGGCTGCTATGGAATTGATTAAAGAAGGAAAAATGGAATCTTTACTAGCTGATCTTGTGGAAAAATGTTACGATCTTAAAAGAAACAACCGGCTTAGTTGTGAAAATGTTGTAAGACATATTTATAAACCTTTTACCGTTGAAGAGATTTCAAAAAAAATTGCCCAGTTAATTACTCCGGAAGAGATCACAGTACCAGTAGATGTAATTTATCAGACAATAGAAGATCTGCATGATAGCTGCCCAACCAATCTTGGTGATTGGTATTTTACTGGTAACTATCCAACTCCCGGAGGAAACCGGGTTGTAAACAATGCGTTTTTGAATTATATGGAGGGCAAAAATGTAAGAGGATATTAATGAAAATTCAGTCTTTTTAATAATGAAAACACTACTTCTTATACGACATGCAAAAAGCAGTTGGGCTAATGCGGAGCTTACAGATTTTGAAAGACCTTTAAATGAGAGAGGTAAATATGATGCGCCTCTAATGGCAAAAAGAATAAAAAATAAGAAGATAGCAATAGACCTTTTTGTTTCGAGCCCGGCAAACCGTGCAAAAAAAACTGCAGAAATTTTTATGCATGAATTTGGCGCAAAGGAAAAAAGATTATTAACAATGGCTGCTTTATATGAAGCATCAATAAATAACTTTTATGAGGTAGTTCAAAACTTAAATAACAAAGACGATACTGTAGCTTTGTTCGCACATAATCCCGGAATTACGGATTTCATAAATTCTCTTAAATGTTCTCCTGTTTACGATATGCCTACCTGTGGTGTATATGCCTTTAAAATAAAAACAAAAAACTGGATTGATTTTAAAAATTCAGATAAAGAATTTTTATTTTTTGACTATCCAAAAAATCGCTGAAATTCAAATTAGCTTAGGTTTATTTCAGATACAATTTTGGGCAAATCTTCAATTTTTCTGTTTGACAAAAATACCCCTGCAAAAATTAAAGCTGCGGCTACTATTTTGTAAAAAGATAATTGTTCTTTAAGAAATATCATTGCAATTGCAACAGCAAAAACCGGCTGAGAATAAATATATGCACCGGCAATGGATGCGCTTAATTTTTTAATTCCGTATGCATTAAAAATATAAGCAAGAAAGGTTCCCGGCACGGTTATAATAAATAAAAAAATCCAGTCTTTTAGCGTAAAAATATTCCAGGTAATTTTTGAAAATTCTTGAGTGCATAATGGCAGTATCAAAAAAAACCCAAAAGTAAAAACCCATCTCATAACGTGAATTGCAGAATATTTATTTATAAATGGTTTCACGAGTATAAAATAAAATGTATATGCCATTGCACTTAAGAGTACAAGAAAATCTCCAAGAATAATATTTTCTCCCGGATTGGCCGGCTCTCTTGAT
>CBIGQT010000055.1:0-9877 GCA_966191655.1 uncultured Ginsengibacter sp. | reverse complement strand
TTCCTGGACTGTTTTTCTCCAAAGCCTTGAAGTTTCCAAGACATTCGCCTTATCAACTAACGTTAATTTTTTTCTTCGTTGCTGTGCTGAAACGAAAGCCAGCCGTGCAATACGTTCAATCTCATTTACATTGTAAATGCATAGATCAGATGCTACCGTACCATCTTCACTTTTTTCTTTTTTACCAAAATAAATACCGCCCGTTAACTCACGGTACATCACAAAATCAACATCCTGTAATTGTTTTTCTTTTAAAGGAGACAAATGATGCAAAGACGGATATGTTGTAACAGGGCGAATATTGGCAAACAATTGTAATTCTTTCCTGAGTTTAAGAAGCCCTTGTTCAGGGCGAACTTTTGCCGATGGATCATTATCATATTTAGGATGACCGATGGCGCCAAATAAAATGGCATCACTTGCCTGGCAGATATCAATTGTATGCTGCGGTAAGGCTTCACCGGTTTTATCAATAGCGATTGCACCCATTAAGCCATGGGTATAGGTAAAATTATGCCGGTACTTTGTGGCAACCGCATTCAATACTTTTATTGACTGGTGTGTTACTTCTGGTCCTATTCCATCACCTAATATAACCGCAATCTTCTTTTCCATTCTTTATAAATATTTTATTTTTTGTTATGCTGCAATTTTTCCCTCTTTAAGTTTTAAAGTATAAGTAACACATGGTGGAATCTCTTCCTCGTAATGGCTTACATATACTAAAGTCTTTTCCAAACGAACACATATATCATTTATCAGTGAAATAAACCATGCACTTACTTCTCTATCCAATCCCTGGCAAGGCTCATCTAAAATTAACAACGGCGGATTTTTTACCAGGGCACGAGCCAGCAAAACCAATCTTTGTTCACCGTTAGATAGTTGTTTAAATAATCTTTTTTCAAAATTATTCATCTGCAACAACGCCATCCATTCGGTTACAACAGCTTTTTGTTTTTCACTTAATTGTTTAAACAACCCAATGGTATCAAACAAACCTGATGCAACAACTTCAAAGCAGGAACAACCTGAATCGAAATAATGATGCAGCTCGGGAGAAACATAACCAATCTTTTGCTTGATATCCCAGATAGATTCGCCACTTCCTTTTTTTCTATCGAATAAATAAATTTCGTTGGCGAATGCCTGCGGATTATCACCGGTTATAAGACTTAGTAAAGTCGATTTACCCGAGCCATTGTGCCCTGAAACACTCCAGCATTCACCTTTATTTACTTTCCAGTTAATGTTGTCCAGTATCTTCCTATTATTATAAGTAACATTGATATCAATCATTTTTATCGCAACAGAAAATTCGTCATGGGAATATACCGGAGTCATTGATTCCAGTGATTTTGAATTCCATAAATTCAAATTCTTTTTCCTTGTAACCGGATAGCTATATGCTCCAAATTCTTTACGCGATATTTTTGGTTTTAATTCACCATTTTCCAATAGAGCAACATGAGTAACGGATGCAGGCATATCAGCATAAGAAGTAACTAATAAGATATGAATGCCTTTTGCAATAAGCTTATCTATAATCGTATTCAGCAACTTTCTCGCTGCAACATCAAGTCCCGTGTAGGGACTATCCAATAACAGCCAATCTGCATTTTGCAGAATTGCTTTAGCCAGTTGAAAGCGTTTATGCTCGCCGTTAGATAATTGAATAAGTCTTGTATAACGGATATGGTTGATGCCTAACCAATCTAAAGTATCCCGGATCTTTTTTTCATTATTACTTAAATTTTTCAGAACGTCATTAACCATTAAGGCATCTTCTGAATCGTTTGAATTAAAACGCTGCTGGTAATAAAATGTATTTGTATTGGAAAGGTTTTTAAAATGATGTTGTTGGGCAATGGTTACGATATAAGGATCTTCATCATTTTTTTTATTAAACGTTACAGTTCCATTGCTAAAATAATTTGCCGCAATAGTTTTTATTAAAGTTGATTTGCCGCTGCCAGACGGACCAACGATAGCCAAACATTCTCCCTGGTTCACCTCAAATGAAACATTGTACAGTACAGGTTTTCCTGCCAGTTGAACCGTTAAGTTTTCTACCCGTAAAAAACATTGCTGTTTCATTTTTTTATAAAAGCACAGATTCTGCTAAAGTGGCTTCAAATGCTTCTATATCCTTTTTATTATTTATTAAATAATCAATATCATCATAGCCATTTAAAAGGCATGTTTTCTTATAGGAGTTGATATCAAATTTTTCGTGTTCGCCGGCTGCATCTATTGTTATTGTTTGTTTATCAACATTAACAGTAAGCGTCGATTTATGGCCAAGGGCAAATATTTTTTGAAGAAACTCATCAGTAACCTGCACCGGCAACAATCCATTGTTCAATGCATTGTTCTTAAATATATCCGCAAAAAAACTGGACACTACTACATTAAAACCATAATCAACAATAGACCATGCTGCATGTTCCCGTGAAGATCCGCAACCAAAATTTTTTCCGGCAACCAAAATACTTCCGCTGAATTCAGGCTGGTTCAAAACAAAATCTTTTTTTGGCTGGTTTATATCGTCATTAACATAACGCCAGTCGCGAAAAAGATTTTTACCAAACCCCTCTTTGGTGGTTGCTTTTAAAAACCTTGCAGGAATGATCTGGTCGGTATCAATATTCTCCAACGGAAGGGGAACAAATTTGCTATGTATTTTTTTTAAAGGCTGCATTTTTTTAGCTTAAATAATAATGTTCAACTATTGGAAAAGGATCATAAAAATGGTGAAGCAATGCTTTCCATTCTTTATATGACGTGCCTTTTCTAAATCCTTCTGTATGATCTTCGAGTGTTTGCCAAGTCACCAATAAAATATATTTATTATTCACTTCTATACATTTTTGTAGTTGGTGGCCAATATAGCCGTGGCTCAGCTTTAATATTTCTTTTGCCTTTTGAAAGACAGATTCAAATTCATCCTGTCTTCCTTTAATTATATTTAATATGGCAACTTCCAGAATCATCAGATTAGCTCTCTTACGTCGGTTACTGTACCCGTTAGTGCCGCCGCCGCCGCCGTTAACGGGCTTGCCAGCAAGGTTCTTGCACCTGCGCCCTGCCTTCCTTCGAAATTCCTGTTACTGGTAGAGACGCAATACTCACCTGCGGGGATTTTATCTTCATTCATGCCAAGACAGGCGCTGCAGCCCGCCTGGCGTATTTGAAAACCGGCTTCATTAAATATGGTATCTAATCCTTCTGCAACAATTTGCGCTGCTACCTGGTGTGAGCCAGGCACTATCATCACTTTCACATTTTTGTTTTTCTTTTTACCTTTTATAACGGAAGCGACTAATCGCAAATCTTCAATTCTTGAATTGGTACAACTTCCTATAAAAACATTTTGAACCGGCATGCCTTTTAGCTGCTGCCCGGAATGCAAGCCCATATAGGCGAGCGCCTTATGAAGATTTTTTCGTTCACCCTCATCCGTTATATTCTCAATTACGGGAACACTGCCGTTAATAGAAATTCCAAGACCGGGGTTGGTCCCATAGGTTATCATGGGTTCAATATGATTTGCATCAATATTAATTTCCTTATCAAATACGGCATCTTTATCCGTATATAATTTTTTCCATTCTTCCAGTTTTATTTTCCAATGCTCACCGATTGGTGCAAAGCGCCGGTGTTCAATATATCTAAAAGTAGTTTCGTCAGGAGCAATCATTCCACCCCTGGCGCCCATTTCAATGCTCATATTGCAAATGGTCATTCGCGCTTCCATGGAAAGAGAACGGATAGCTGACCCTGCAAACTCAACAAAATATCCCGTTGCACCACTTGCAGAAATTTTTGAAAGTATGTATAAAATAATATCTTTTGAAACAACGCCCTTATTCAATTCCCCTTCTACATTAATGCGCATCACTTTTGGCCTGCTTTGCAAAATACATTGTGATGCAAAAACCATTTCAACTTCGCTGGTGCCAATACCGAATGCGATCGCCCCGAATGCACCATGAGTAGATGTATGACTATCGCCGCACACAATGGTCATACCTGGTTGTGTAATTCCTAATTCAGGGCCGATAACATGAACAATTCCCTGGTAAGGATGGCCAAGGCCATATAATTCAATACCATGCTTTTTGCAATTTTCTATCAACTGGTCAACCTGCAATCTTGAAAGACGATCTCTTATAGGAAGATGCTGATCTATTGTCGGAACATTGTGGTCAGCAGTAGCCACCACCTGGTGAGGCCTGAATATTTTTAAACCCCTTTTCTCAATACCTGCGAATGCCTGCGGGCTGGTTACTTCATGAATAAAATGCTTATCAATATAAATTACATCAGGACCGTCCGGTATTGATTTTACAAGGTGCTTCTCCCATATTTTTTCAAATAATGTTTTTCCCATTTTTTCAACTGTTAAAAAAGTGGGGGACAATCCCCCACCTATCATAAAACTAAAACTGCATGAAACTAAGTTGCAACAAAATTTCTTTCTTTATAATTCTTTGCAAGCAAAGCAAGGTCCGTATCTTGAACTTCTTTTTTGCTATCGGCCACCTGCAAAAAATTCTTATATAATATATCTATATCATTCCGGTTAAACTCGTAACCCAATTTTTTAAAGCGGTGAGCCAGTGCGCTGCGTCCACTCCTTGCCGTTAGTACAATCTTAGAGTCATCGGCTCCCACATCAAGGGGGTTAATAATTTCATACGTTTCTGAATTCTTTAAAAATCCATCCTGGTGAATACCGGATGAATGCGAAAAAGCATTGCTGCCCACAATTGCTTTATTAGATTGAACAGGCATGCGCATTACATCGGACACCTTTCTACTCATTGGATTGAGTTGCTTTGAATCAATGCCAGTGTAAAAATTTAAATCTTTATGTTGCTTTATTATCATCACCACTTCTTCGAGTGAAGTGTTGCCCGCTCTTTCGCCCAGCCCGTTAATGGTACACTCTATCTGCCTTGCGCCATGTATGATTCCGGCGATAGAATTGGCTGTCGCTAAACCAAGGTCATTATGGCAATGGCATGAAATAACCGCTTTGCCGATGTTGGAAACATTATTAATTAAGTAAGCAATTTTTTCGCCATATTGATGTGGCAGACAGTAACCGGTGGTATCGGGAATATTTACTGTCGTCGCGCCTGCTTTAATAACTGCCTCAACAACAGTAGCTAAATAATCATTATCGGATCTTCCTGCATCTTCTGCGTAAAATTCTATATCATCAGTAAATTTTCCTGCCCACTTTACACATTGTATTGCCCTTTGGAGAATATCTTCACGTGTTGAGTTGAATTTACTTTTGATGTGTAAATCTGATGTGCCGATGCCTGTATGAATGCGTGGGCGTTTTGCATACTTCAGCGCTTCACCTGCCACTTCAATATCTTTTTGTACAGCACGTGTCAGTGCGCAAACTGTTGCATTGGTGATACTTTTAGAAATTTCATTTACCGAAGTAAAATCTCCGGGACTTGATATGGGGAAACCTGCTTCAATAACGTCAACGCCTAAACGCTCAAGATCAAGAGCCAGTTCAATTTTTTCTTTGGTATTCAATTTGCAACCGGGCACCTGTTCGCCGTCACGAAGTGTAGTATCAAATATTATTATTTTGTCCATAATATATTACTTTATTCATGCAATCGTCCTGGAGAAAAATAAGGTTACTAACTATAACCCGGATTTAGAGATATGAAAGTAGAATTTATAACACAACAATTTTAAACAAAAAAGCAGAAATTTACATTGCCGAAAGGAATGGTAATTTCATGAAACACCTGTTACCACTGCCCTTCAGGATAAAATTATTACGATGCCCAACAGATCAACCGATTCCCTATTTCAATTGATTCAGTCACTTCAAAAGAGCGAAAAGAGGAATTTTAAGCTTTACATACAAAGAAACACATCAAATAATGATCTTAAAATTGTCCAGTTATTCGACGCTTTGGATAAGATGAAAGACTATGACGAAAAAGAACTTATTAATAAAACCGTCTCCCTGAAAAAAGAACAGCTTTCTAATATGAAAGCTCATTTATACCGCCAGATATTGGCGAGTCTCCGGTTACTCGAAGGCAATGAAAATATAGATATCCAATTACACGAGCAATTGGATTATGCAAGAATTTTATACAATAAAGGTCTTTACCTCCAAAGCCTTAAAATATTAGACCGTGTAAAAGAAAATGCAATAAAACATAACCAGGTCAGCTTTCTTATAGAAGTGTTATTTCTTGAAAAAAAAATTGAATCGCTACACATTACCCGCAGCATGCAGGATAGGGCAGATGCATTAACGGAGCAATCGAATAAAACCAATGTTCAATTAGAAAGGGTGACTAAACTTTCTAATCTTGCTTTACAATTATATAGCTGGTATATTAAGAATGGCCATGCAAGAAATAAAGAAGATGAAATAGAAATTGAAAATTATTTTATTGCGCATCTTAGCGATGATATTAAAAGCCCGGAAGGTTTTTATGAAAAATTATATTACAATCAAAGTTATTGCTGGTACGCATTTATAAGACAGGACTTTTTATTGTATTACCGCTACACACAAAAATGGGTTAACCTTTTTACGGAACAGCCGTTAATGAAAGAAATAGAAACTGCCAATTATATAAAAGGATTACATAATTTATTGAATGCACATTTTACATTAAGAAATTACAATGGCTTTAATAAAACAATTCATTTGCTGGAAACATTCCGTGATTCCGATATTGTGAAACAAAGCAACAATAACCAGGTGCAGGTTTTTATTTATTTATACACCTCAAAGATCAACCAGCACTTTTTAGAAGGAACCTTTACAGAAGGAATAGAAATTGTTCCTGAAATTGAGCAACAGCTTAAGGAGTTTACTATTTACATGGATCTTCACCGGGTGCTTGTTTTTTATTACAAGATTGCCTCTTTATATTTTGGGGCCGGTGATTACGGTAAGGCGATAGATTATTTAAATAAAATCATTAACTGGAAAGTTGATCTGCGCAACGATTTGCAATGCTATGCAAGATTGCTCCATTTGATTTCACATTATGAGCTGGGCAATTTTCAATTGCTGGAATATTTAATAAAATCTGTTTATCGTTTTATGGCTAAGATGCAAAACATGAGCCTTGTTGAAGAAGAGATGTTTAAGTTTTTAAAGAGCTCATTTTATCTTTCCCCGAGAAAACTGCAACCTGAATTTGAAAAGCTGCTCGATAGAATTAAGGATCTTGAAAAGAGCAGGTTTGAAACAAGGGCATTTGCTTATCTCGATGTTATCTCATGGCTCGAAAGTAAAGTGTATAATAAGCCGGTATATGAAATAATAAGAGAGAAGTATTTGACGGGGAAGAGGATGGTTAATAGTTAGAAATGAAAAACGATTTATAAGATATGAAAGCCTGGTGTGTCCAGGGTTTCATTTTCGTCTATGTCTAAAGGTTCAGGTATATTCAATGTAAACCTCGTCCTGTTTGAAAATTATTGGAAACAACAGCTTTTGCAGGCAGGTTTAGACGTGTTTGTAATGATATCAAATTTCAATACGAATTTATTTTATTAATTTACTAACCACTAAGCTAAAAGACTAATATGGCTGAAAGTATTTCCACCGGTTTTTGTCGATTACCTTTTCTACAGCATTTCTTTAAAAAGAACAGCAACTCTACACAAATAATATTTCGATGCCTGGAAAAAACTCTCCTTATTGTAAGCTGCCTGTTAATAACGGTTGTGGCTACAGCGCAAAAGGACACGTTAAAATCTCCCAAACCTTCTGATACGCTAAAAAATGATTTCGTTACTTCTGTTCAGACTGTTGGTGCAGTGGAAGCACATAAAAGTGTTGAACAGTTTAAAGCGGGGAGAATAGCTATAAGGCAAGACCATGTGCTGGAAGAAATTAAAAAAACAACTCAAAAAGCAAAAGATTTTCTTAAGAGAATAATTGATACCTCCGGATTAAATAAAGACCTGGCATATACAGACAGCATATATGCCATAGCAGGCGATGGTATATTCACTAATAGGGGTACAGCGCAGACATATAGAAATCTTACAACCTCAAAAGTTTTACTACAACAATTACTTGATAAAACAAATGAGCGCAAAGAAGTGCTGGATTTATTTCAAAAAAGACTTCAGGGTTTTCGTGATAAAATTGATTCACTTTCCAGTGACAGTGCGCTATATACCTTCCCTGAAGACTCTGTAGCTGTTGTACTATATCTTAAAAAACTTATAGCTGTTTCAGGCATCGTAAAGCCAACTGACAGCAGTTTAGAACAGTCTTTAATTAATGCTGACGCACTTGAAACCACGATAGACCGCACAGCAAACAAACTTATTTCGGCACTTGACCAAATTGAATCTTATGAAGAGGAACTTTCCGATAAAGCATCAAACAGGGAGTTTGCGAATATTTGGGCTCCTCCGGCGTATTCAAGACCATTGAACGAAATAATAAAGTATTCAAGAGCAAAAAATGCACTCGCTCTTAAATATTATGTACAGGGAAATATTGGAAAAATCTTTTTGGTAATAGCTCTTGTTATTGCATTTGGATTGTTTTTAAGAACACTCAAAAACAACCTGAAAACAACGAAACTTTTAAGGGATGATTTTACTGGCCAATTGGTATTTCGTTATCCCGTGTTATCCGCAACAATGATTGTACTAAATATTTCCCAGTTTATTTTTTTTAATCCGCCTTTTATATTTAATAACATATTCTGGATTGTGGCGGCCATTTGCTTAACCTTTATTTTCAGGAAATTTATTACAAAATTCTGGATGGGGGGTTGGCTTATCATGCTGACCCTGTTCATTCTTTCATGCCTTGATAATTTAATACTACAGGCATCACGTATGGAAAGGTGGTATATGCTGTTTCTTTCGATATCAGGTGTCATATCCGGCTCTTATTTTTTATTAATGGTTCGCAAAAAAGAGCTTAAAGAAAAGGCAACATTTTATTTTATCTGCTTAGCAGTGCTGATTGAGCTGGCAGCAACGATTGCCAATATTTACGGGAGATATAATTTTTCAAAAATATCACTTACCAGTGGTTTTATTAATGTAATTATTGGAATCTTGTTTCTTTGGACAATACGTTTACTAAATGAAGTGCTTGCGGTCGCCTCCCATCTTTATAATAAGCGAGGGAAAAAATTATTATACGTCGATTTTGACCGCGTAGGCAAAAGAGTTCCCCGCTTCATTTATTTTTTATTCGTTATTGGCTGGCTTACTTTGTTTGGCCGTAATTTTTATATGTTCAGGTTAATATCCGAACCACTTAAGAATTTTTTATTTGTTGAAAGAACTATTGGCGACTACACTTTTACCATAAGCAAACTCCTGTTGTTTTTTCTTATCATGGCATTATCGGTTATTACATCAAAAATCGTTTCCTTCTTTGCATCTGACAATTACCGGAAAGGTGCCGGCAATCTAAATGAAAAAACCGGGCTGGGTAGTTGGCTTTTGTTGGTACGTATTTCAATTATCAGTATTGGCTTGTTCATTGCAGTCGCAGCCGCAGGAATTCCAATGGATAGAATAACCCTAATATTGGGAGCATTAGGTGTTGGCGTTGGCTTTGGTCTTCAAACACTCGTCAACAATCTTGTAAGCGGCCTCGTTATTGCATTTGAAAAACCAGTAAATGTTGGTGACATTGTGGAGATTGGCGGGCAATCAGGAATAATGAAATCTATAGGATTTCGCAGCAGTGTAATCTCAAACTGGGATGGCGCTAACGTAATAATTCCTAATGGTGATTTACTAAATGCCCATCTCATAAATTGGACATTAGGAAAAACTTCACGCAGGGTAGAGATAAGAGTAGGAGTGGCTTATGGAAGCAGCCTGG